>JAGOZU010000105.1 GCA_018058545.1 Promineifilum sp.
GTCCTTCGCCAATCAGCCGCAATGCCTCGATCTGTTTCGCCACCATGCCCTGACCGGGATCGAGCGGCCGCAACTTCTCCCAGTCGACCGGGGACTGGACGGGATAGTAGGTCGTCTTTCTCGTGCCTTCGATGTGGCCTTCCCAGCGATCGACCACGCCCCAATCGGCGACAGAGTAACTGCTGGCCGGGCCAACCTTCACGAGGTCCCAATCATAGTCAGCCTGCCATTTGAGGTGGGCAGCGGCCAGCGCCGCCGCATCCTGATCATCGCCCGGCCAATGTCGCCATAAAGCCACCGGCAACCGGTCGACCTTTCCGCCGGCGATGGCGGTTTCCAAACGTTTGCGTTTACTCCAATCAGACATGAGTTTACTCCGGGCTGTACTGCCGGTTGTGCAACCGGCTTGGCTGCTCGCGGTCATGAATGATCGCGCCGCAACTACTTCTCGATTGTATCGACCGGCCCCAGGATCAATCGGTCGCCGATTAAATTACCCGCCACGTCAGACATATGCAGGCGACGCTTACTGACCATCTCGTAGAGGCCGACCTCTATATAATACCTCCCCGGCGGCAAATCGTCGGGCAGCACGAGACGATAGGGATCGAGCAGCCGCTGTCCCGGCAGCCACTTGGGGATCCACAAGTGAGTCGGCGCGGAGCCACCCAAGGGGGTGTAGTCGAGGGTCAGGATCGGTCGGTTGTCGCCATCGATTAGATGGACAAAGACCGTATAGCCTTCCTCGGCTTTGGCGATCGATTGCCATTGCAGAAGCAGCTGAATTGTATCGCCGGGCTTCGCCGCCAGCGGCTCGCTCCAGACGGCCACGCGCCTCTCCCCGCCGAGCCGCGCCGTCGCCGAGACCAACCCGACCCGCTGCCTGAAATTGGCCAGCAAGTAGTCGAGGCGCGGCGGCGTGTCACGGCCGGTCACCGTCAGCTCGCCCAGCGAGTGCAGCGGGGCCGACTCCGTATCCGTGCTCAGATTCTTGAGGCCAACCGTCACCGGATAAGTGCCGTCCGGCAAGTCATGGGGCAAAGCAAAGTCAAACCTCTCGACAATGACCTCGCCCGGCAGCCAGTCAGGAGTGACCACATGGCTATCGGTCGTGAAGGCGAATTCCAGATCGCCGACGTGGACGACCGGGACGTAGTAGTCGGCCGTGCCCGCCGGGGCGCGCATGGCCAGCGTCAGGGGAACATAATCCCCGGCGGCGACAGCGCTTCGCGGCAAATCATAGGCGACGATCTCCACCGCCTCGTCGCCCGCGGCCGGCAGCGGCGTCAGACCGGCGGGGATGCTCGTGTCGCCCGGCTCCACGACCTGATAGAGCGAACCGTCGGGCCGCAGCCGAAAACCGGCATCGACGACCTCGCGCCGGTAATTGCTCAGATAGACAGGGCCGCCGGGCAGGGTGGCAAAGACGCTTTCCAGCCACGGTTGGGCGGTGGAGACGAGCACCGGTCGCACGTCATCTTCATCCGGCCAACGCTCCTCCACAAACCGGGCATACCACAGCGGCGTCATATGCTCCCAGTCATTAAGCAGTGTCACCCCCTCGCCGCTTCCCTCGAAACGATCAAAAACAGCCGTCACATAGTCGGCCGCCTCGGTATAATGACGCAGCGACACGCGCGGCGCGTTGCGAGCCAGTTGCAGGCCAGGCCCCATCAGAAAGATCGCCGCCGCCAACAAGGCCATCGCCGATGTCTTCGCTCTCAGCCGGGCAGAAGACATCATCAGCAGCCCATACAGCCCGATACCGGCCAGCAACCCGATAATCAGGACAGGGCCGAGGATATAGGCCATGATATCCTGCGCCCGCAAGCTCATGACAAAGGCGTAATTGCACAGGAAGGCCGACACATAGAGCAAAATCGGCTTCCATGCCGGGAGGGCCGTCGTTGTGGCGGCGCGAGTCGATCGCCTTTCGGCCAGCGGCCAGGCAATGCCCAACACAGCCAGGAAGATGACCGCCGGCGAATATTGCAGCCGCAAGATGGTCCAGAAGACGACGGCCCGGTTGGGGATGTCGGCCGCCCCGAAGAAGGGCAGACTCTCGCTGAGACCGCGCGCCAGCACATGATCGAGGAAGCCGTTGAGCGTGTTCATCGTCGACGGCCCAAATGCCGGTTCCATCGGGCTGCGCAGTGGGAAGTAGAGCCAGACGGCCAGCCCCACAAGCGCAAAGCTGAGCATTCCCGCCACGACGCGCCATTCACGCCAGATACGCGGCCGGACTACCAAGATGAACAAGGCGTAGGCAGGAAAAGAGATCGCCGTCAGCGGGTGATGGGTGACGCCCAGGCCGGCCGACAGGGAAAAGGCGTAGAGCCAGCGATTGTCGGCTGCCTCGCGCGTGGCCCAGCGCGTCAGGAAGAACAGGTTGGCCGACAGGAACGTGGCCGTGACGATGTGGGGATTGGCGTGGATGGCGTGTTGCCAAAAGTTAACCCCCAGCCCCACCGTCAGCGCGGCAAAGACCCCGCTGACAACCCCCCAATCCGCGCCGGATAGGTTTTTGGCCAGTAAGCCATTGCCCTCCTTGCTCTTCTGCTCATCCACGAGCAGTGCCGTATGCTCGCCCGTCCTCCTGGCAAATAGAACCCGCGCCACGTCGCGAACAGTGCCAAAGACGAACAGGGTGGCCGTCGTCGCCGCCGCGGCCGACAACAGGTGCATGCGCCAGGGGACGTCGCCAATCGGGATGAGTGTCTGGAAGAGCTTGCCCACCAGCGTATAAAAGGCATAGCCCGGCGGATGAGCGATACCCAGGATGTTGGCCACAAAGGTGTATTCGGTCGGATCGCCATAGACGATGGTCTGAGCCAAAGTCAGAACATAAGCCACGGGGATGACGAGCAACAAGGCCAACAAGCCGATGCGCGCCAAGGAAATACGATTGAGCATTGGGCAATTCAGGATCGATTCAGCGCATTGGGCGTGACACGATTATACACCTGCTCCGTCTCGCGTGCCGCGCGCTCCCAACTGAAGCGAGCCGCCTGTCGCAGCCCCAACTCCCGGCGTTGCTCGTACTCATTGCGGTCAGCCAGCAAGCGGCCGATCACCGCCGCCATCTCTTCCACGTCCTCCGGATCGAAATAGGCGGCCGCCTCACCGCCGACCTCCGGATGGCTGCTGCTGTCGCTGGCGGCCACGACCTGACCACAAGCCATATGCTCCAGGATGGGCAACCCGAACCCCTCATAGAGGCTGGGCTGCACCGCCAGGGCTGCCGCGCCGATCACCGCCGGCAAATCCTCGTCGGGAACCCAGCCAAGCGGCCGCACGGCCTCGCCCAGTCCCTCGGCCTCAATGCGGGCGAAAAAGTCATCGTAGAGCCAGCCCCGTCCCCCGGCCAAGAGGAGGTGAAGATCTGGAAAGGATTGGCGTAGAATCTGGAAGGCATCGAGCAGACGCATGAGGTTTTTACGCGGCTCGATGGTGCTCAGGTGCAGGAGGAACCGCTCAGGCAGGTCGTACTGACGGCGAACGTGGTCGATCCCGGCCGGGGATGGGGGTTTGAAGTGGGTCGCGGCGGCCTCATACACAACCGTCACTTTAGCCGGATCGACTTGGTAAAACCTGACGAGATCACGCTTGGTAGCCTCCGACACAGCGATGATAGCCGAGGCCCGTTCGACATAGAGCGGCATGGCGCGGTTCAGATACCAGTAGTTGAGCCGCTTGTGGTAATCGGGGAAAAGCTTGTAAATCAGATCATGGACCGTCAAAACCGTCGGGACGCCACGCAAGGGCAGCAGTAAATGTTCGGTGCTGTGAAACACCCCGGCGTCGGGCACGAGCCGGTTGAACGAAACCCGGCCAAGATGCCCCAACAGAACGGCCATCCGCCATGGTTTGTAGCCCCAGTTGACGACCCGCCGCGACGCCTCGGCCGGAAGTGAGTCGGGATAGCGCCCCTCTCCGCCCCGATTGTAGAAAAGGGCATAACGGCTCGGATCGCGGGCGAGGAGAGCGCCGGCCAGTCGCTCGCTGTAGCGCCCCAGCCCGGCCTTGCTGTGGACGGCGGCCGAGATGTCGATGTAGTCGATGTAGTTCACAGAAATATCTTCGTAGAGACGGGCCGGCGGGCCGTCTCTACTACAGCGCGGCGGGCCGTCTCTACTACAGCGCGGCGGGCCGTCTCTACTACAGCGCGGCGGGCCGTCTCTACAGCCCGGCGGGCCGTCTCTACAGCCCGGCCAATACCCGTCGTGTCAGCACGGCGGCCATCTCGGCCCGATAAGCGGCGTCGCCCCGAAAATCGCCGGGATGGGTCGCTGCCGCCTGCGCGTGGGCCGCCGCCTCATCGATAGCGCGGCTGTCCCACTTGCCGGAAAGAGCGTCCTCGGCCGCGGTCAGCCTTTGCGGCCGCGGGCCGGTACCGGTGGCCGCCAGCCGGATCGCGCCATTGTCCGGCCGCCACGCAGTGACGGAGACGATCGGCTGATCGGCCGGCGTGCGAGCCACTCGGTCGGAAGCGCCTGCACCGGCCGGCCATGACACCAGCAGTTCCGCGATGAGGCCCGGCGGCCGTTCATTGTCCTGCAAATAGGCGGCCAGCGTCAGCGTCTCCGGCGCGGGCAGGCGCAGGCTGACGGCGGCATCCAGCGCCAGCAGCGCGGCCAGCAATTCGCTGTCGGGCAATCGGGAGGCGACGACGCCGCCGAGAGTGGCCATGTGACGGTAGGTGTTCGGCCCGGCGCGGTGGATCGCCTCTTTCAGCAGCGCTGCCGCGCCCTGCAACTCGGCCAGAGGCGACATTAGATTCTCCAGGTCGGCTAATCTGACCATCGCGCCGATGCGCAACAGACGGCCGTCGTCAGCCCAGACCAGTTGATTAAGACCGGCGTCTTGCAGATCGACGACGGCCGAGTCAATGCCCTCTTCGGTCGCCAGCAGCGCGGTACCGCCGGCGAGGGGCACGGTGTTCGGTTGGCCCAGAAATCGCAGCGCTTCATCCAGGCTTGAGGGTCGATAGTAATTCACGGGTTTTTGTGGCATAAGGCAAAATCTCAGGGGGTAATCAAGCGACAATCATCGTCATATTAGCTCCACCGGGGTTCCGGCGCAAGTCTGAACGGCCGGCATCCCTCAGCCAACAGGATGTGATTGCTCCGACGGTCAAGTTATCCTATCGATCCGGGAACGCATCCATGCTACAATGTCGCCACTGGATGATATCGCAACCTTCCCTCCGGCAAGCCGGCAACCCTGATACTCCGCTTCCGTATAGATTACGGAGCGCGTCAGAAAAAATTCGACGGCTTGACAAGATTCTTATATTTTATATTGGCTAGTTCGGTTCGGACGAGCCGGGAAGGAGTAGAACTCATTATGATTGAAGCGATAAGCGGCCTGAGCGCGGCCTTCGGCTTGTCGGGCAGCGCGGGATTGAACGCCTACATTCCCCTGCTGCTCGTGGCGCTGGCGGCTCGTTTTCCGCTCAACGATCCGCTGATCAAATTGCAGGCCCCCTATGACCTGATGAGCAGCTGGTGGATCATCGGCTTGCTGGTCGTGTTGCTGGTCGTTGAAGTCGTGGCCGACAAGGTTCCAGCGGTCGACACGGTCAATGACGGCATCCAGACCTTCGTTCGTCCCGCTGCCGGGGCCATTCTCTTTGCCGGCAGCACCGGCGCCACCACCAACATCAACCCCATGCTGGCCCTCGTCGCCGGACTTCTGGTGGCGGGCGGTGTCCATGCGACCAAGACGGCCGCCAGGCCGGTCGTCACCGTTTCCACTGCCGGCGTCGGCAATCCCATCGTCAGCACATTGGAAGATATTACCGCTTTCGTCGTCTCGCTGTTGGCCATCTTTTTGCCCATCATCGCCGCCATCCTGATGATCATTTTTCTGATATTCGCGGTCGTCCTGATTCGCCGCTGGCGACAGCGCAAGGGAGCATATTAGGGTGGAATTCTTCAATTAAGGAGGTGGTCGCCTGCTGTATCACAAATGTCAAACCTCATCATCGGCTGAACAAGCGTTATTGAGTTGGATATTTGTTGGTTAGTAATCGGAGGTAATCATGTTTCAACGAATTCTTGGTGTTTTTAAATTGGACAAGGCGACCTTTTCCGAGATCGAGGCCGATCAATCGGCCACGACTCAGGCGGCAATCGTTGTCGTGCTCGTGGCGATAATCTCGGGTATCGGCGCGGCCGCCGCGGCGGCCATGCTGAACCAGGCATTGCCCGGCGTGATGGAGGGTCTGGGCGACTCGTTAGGCGAAGGGTTTGATATGAGCCTCGTCCCGCAAATGAGCCCGGTTGGCGCATTTATTAACGCAGTTATCGGCGCTATTCTAAGCTGGCTGGTCTGGTCGGCGCTCACCTATTTCATCGGCGTCAAGATGTTCGGCGGGACGTCCGACATGGGCGAAATGTTGCGCGTTATCGGCTTCGCCCAGGCCCCCCGACTGCTGTCCGGACTGAGTTTCATCCCCTGCCTCGGCGGAGTGCTTGGCTTGGTCGGCATGATTTGGGCTTTAGCCGCCTCGTTCGTCGGCATTCGCGAAGGGCTTGACCTGGATACGGGCAAAACCCTGCTGACCATCGTCATCGCCTTCATCGGCGCACTGGCGGTCGGGTTCCTGGTCGGCCTCGTTTTCGCCCCGATATTCAGCTAATGCAGTAATCCCTGCTATTCATCGAAACTGCTAGTATGGGCACGCCGCCGTGAGGAGTCTCACGGCGGCGTTTTCTTTTCGATCAGTTAGTGTGGGAGCTTACCGGACACGGCCATCCGCCGGATCTCGTTGGCTGCGGCCGTTCCGCGTCTTCTCTCTTCTTCGGTCAGGGCGAGAGCATTGAACTCATCTTCATCCAGCGTCAACTCGTCCCCCGACGGAGAGACCCACAAATCCAGCGCCAGATCATCACAACGCACGGCCGTTTCCGTGATCTCCGCCGGGCGGCAGATGTTGCAATACCAGCCCTTCAACATGCCGTCGTCGCGATCGTAGACGGCGAAGATGTTATACCAGCGGTCGCTGTAAAACGTCTCGATAAACCGGTCGCCGCGCTTGAAGACGGCGTAGCCGAGTTCCATATCGTCGCGATTAAAGAAGGCTTCCAGGCGGACATGGTTAGGGCCGCGCTCCAGCACCCGCGCCGGATACCGCCAGACCTCATGACCGGTAGAGTCAAGTTTGTAGACGAGGATGTCCCTCATCCTTTCAACCCAATCGCCTGGTCAGGTCGCTAACCGTGGCCGACAGCCCTTGCAGCGACTGCTGCCGGGTCGTCAGCCGGTCGCGTTCGGAGCGCACGAAACGATCGAACGGGGCGATGGTATCTTCGATGCGCTGCGCGCTATTTCGCATCTCCCGCTCGAATTGCTGCTGCAGATTATCGACCAGCCGCCGACGCAGATCGTCCAGCTTCTCGGAGAACTCCTTCTTGGCCTTGCGCTTGCGCGCGGGCAAGACGAGTAACCCCAGCGCGGCCGCGGCCACCCCGGCGAAGATGCCGGTGAAGTCCAGGAAGGCGGTGTGGGCGACGACGGCGATGATGACCCCGATGCTGGCCCCCACGCCCGCCAGCCCGGCGTTGACCACGGCCTGCCGCGCCGAAGCGGCCAGCTCGGCCGCCTCGCGGGTCTGGTCATAGCTCTCGACGGCCTGCCTTGTGGAGCGGCCGATCGAGTCGATCAGCCGCCCGCGATCCCAGGCCAGCGTACCCTCACGCGGCGAGTCGCCGACGATGCGCCCCTGATAGGCGTCGCGCCGCCGGCCCAGATGATCGGCCACGGCCGTCCATTGACGCAAGTCCTGCTGAACCATCCAGTCGACCAGCTCGTTCACGCGATCTTCTATCTGGCGCGGCGTGTCGGCCACCACCTCATCCTGGAAGTCCTGCTCCAGTTGTTTGGAACGTAACAGGTCGGGGATTCGGCCGAGGCGCAACCTATCCTCAAAGAAGTCGTTGCCGCGCCTCTCCATAGCATAGAGCAAGCTATCGATCTCAGCGATGCGCGCCTTGAAATTACGCTGCATGTCCTCGTCGTAGTAGGTCATCTGCCCGCGAACGTCATCGAGCAACGAGCTGTCTTCGGCCAGCGTGGCCAGATCGGCATTCAGGCCGTCCAGTTGCTCACGAATGAGGCGGCCGCCAACGCCGAGCGGATTAAGCAGCTTCAGCCGGAAGCGCCCCTCGTCATCCAGCGTATCGCGGATATAGCTTTCCAGCGGCTCGAAACGACTGGCAGCCCACTTGTCGGGTTGGCCGCTCTTGGCTGCCTGCGCCAGTCGGGCCGAGACGGGAAAGACGGCGGCCACATCACCGACGAGCGACCGGGCCGCCTCGCCGACAAAGTTAATGACCTGGCTCAGTTCGGCCTCGTTGTCGAAGATATCGATCTTGTTGATGACCAGGACGATCTTCTTGCCCCAGTTGCGGATTTGATCCAGGAAGGCGCGCTCGCTCTCGGTGAACGGGCGATCGGCCGAGGTGATGAACAGCACCAGATCGCTGCGGGGGATGAACTCGGAGGTCAGCGCCTCGTGCTCGCGGACGATGGCATTGGTCCCCGGCGTATCGACGACGGTCAGCTTGCTGAGCAGTTTCACAGGCGCGGTCTGAATCCAGACCCCGTTTTCGCCCGGCATGCGCTGGGACGTCTCGCCATAGCGCAGGAGATAAATCTGGTCGGTGGTAGGCGTCACGCCTTCAGGCTGCAACTTCTGGCCGAGCAAGGCGTTGATGAAGGCCGATTTGCCGGCATTGAACTCCCCGGCGATCACCAGGAGGAACAGCTCGTCCAGTTGACGGATCGATTCGGCCAAAGCGGCGCGCCCGGCAGGATCGGTCCCTCCAGCAGCCAGCACATCGCGCAATCGGCCGAGAGCGTCGCGCGTTTCTTTCAACAAGGCCTCTTGCGCCTTGGTCAAAATTACATCCATAGGCATCCGGTCGGGCAGTTCTGCCGCTCGATCTTGAGCGATTATACCCCGAATCAATCCATCGTTGCGAACCGCATTATGACGTGAAGAACCTCACCAATAGCCAACCGCCACGGCGACGGGTAAAATCAATCGACCACCATGACCACCTACCGCTCGCCACAAAGCCTCATCGCCATGATCGGCCGAGTCCACAGCGTGCGCGGTCGTCGCCAGACCGGCGTTTACTCCATCGAGGGGACGCGCCTGGTGGAGCGGGCGTTGCGCGCCAGGGCGCCATTGGAAGCAGTGCTGGTCTCCGAGACCTTGGCCCGCGGCACCGATCCACGCCTTCGGCGGTTGCTCGATGAACTGGCTGTCGCCGGCTGCCCCGTGATGACCGCCCCGGATAACACCCTGGCCAAATTGACCGAAGGGCGCGACCTCGGGCACATCCTGGGGTTGGTGAAATTGCCACCACGCATTGGATTATCCGATTTGCCTGCGTCACATCTCTCGACAGGCGATACACATCAGCCCGTCTCCCCCGCCAGGCTGTTGCTCGCCGCCGTCGATATCGCCGACCCGGGTAACGTGGGGGCATTGACGCGCACAGCCCACGCCGGAGGAGCGGCCGCCTTGCTGGCCGTGGGCGATGGCGATCCCTACCATCCGCGAGCCACGCGAATCAGCCGGGGGAGCATCTTCAAACTGCCGATCATTCAGTATGAGACGGCCGCGGAGATGATAGCCGACTTGCGCGACCATGCCGTGACGGTCGTCGGCACGGCCGCCGGGGAGAATGCCGACGGCGAAATCCTCATGGACGGCCCCATTCCTCTGCAGAAATTCAACTGGCCAGGGCGAGACACAGCTATCCTGATGGGCAACGAGGCCGGCGGGCTGCCGCCCGACATCCAGGCGACCCTCGACCACACCGTCACCATCCCCATGTCCGGCGGGGTGGACTCCTACTCGGTCAACGCCGCGGCGGCGATCATCCTCTATGTCGCGTCCCAATCGTTAGCGACACAAACAGCCGGTGGCGACGGCCGCGCCTGAATTTTGCCGCCAGATTGACCGGTGACGTTCGACTATGTACTATATATCACGCTATAGGTTGTCCGAACATTTCTCCATAGCTTGGCCAGGCTCAATCATTTGCCGGTCAGGCCACACATCAACAGCCCGGGAGGCGATACAAATGGAAATAACCACTTGGCATGAAAAAGGGGCAAAACCGGTCACGGTACTGGAGCTACGGGGCGATCTGACCGCCAATGAACCTCTGGAAAGCCTGGCTCAGGACCAGTTTCAGAGCGGCATGCGGGATTTGGTCCTCGATTTGAGCAACGTCAACTACATCAGCAGCGCGGGCTTGCGCGTCATCCACACGGTCTATATGATGCTGCGCAGCGCTGACCCGGCCGACGAGGCTTCGGCCGTCCGCGATATCGCTCGCGGCGTTTATAAATCGCCCCACCTCAAACTGGTGCGGCCATCCAAAAACGGCATGAAGGCCCTGTCCACGGCCGGTTACGATATCTTTCTCGACATTTTCGACACCGCTTCCCAAGCCGTTAATTCGTTCAAATGAAATCGCTATCGATCGCTTACTACGCTGTTACATAATTAATCTAAATTATCTTGAATTTAGAATTGGACTCATTAACAACCGAATAACGAGCGTTTAGCTTCTCCCGGCTGGTATCGATGGAGAACTGCCAGTTGATATTGATACCCT
>JAGOZU010000106.1 GCA_018058545.1 Promineifilum sp.
CATGATGACCCCTTTGCTGATGCGCAAGGCCACGGGGCTGCGCACGATCTTGACGCCGTGCATGACGTCATAGCGTGGCAGGCTGCGGTCATATTGCGAGGTCAAGACAGTGACTTCATGCCCTTGCTCGACCAATGCTCGACTTAATCGCTCGACGTAAATTGTCAGACCGCTGACCCACGGCCGGTAATAAGTCAATACTTCAAGAATCTTCATAACAGATATGTTCAGGATTCAGTTCAGGCGCATAACGTAGTCCAGAGAAGTGCGTCCCTTACTGAAGCGTAGCATGGTTACCTTGTGAAGGTTAGCCTGGACTCTGACGGGAAACAAAGGATTGCGTTGACCTTATCACATTGCCAAAAGTTACGCCTGTGCTTAGGATACCTATCATCCCCAATATTACCATGACTAGTAATGAACCGATGTGATAGAGAAAGGCGAAGCTGGCCGATTCGGCCGCCGGCTGGCCGAAGAGCTGCAGGGCGGTGATGACGGCGAAATGGAACGGCCCAGCCTGACCGGGCGTGGACGGGATGGCGACGCTCAACGCGGCCGCGCAGACCACGAAGGCGGCCATCGTCCACGTCGGTTCCAGATTGACGGCCAGTATCGCGAAATAATAAGCAATGATGACCGGAACCCAAATCAGGATTGTCAGCAATATGAGGATAGCGCCGTCGCGGATGCTGGTCAGGCTTTTCAGGCCGACTAAAAGCCCATCAAAGCGCCGGAGCCATGATTCCCGATTCAGGAAGGGCAGGAGGCGTCCCATCAGGCTATCGGCGATCCGCAATGCCCTTTCGCGCTGATTGGCGGCGATAATGAGGACTCCGATACCGGCGATGGCCACAAGGCCCGATAGTTGGGCGAAAGAGCGCATCCACTCCGGTATGTTGGCTATGCCTGAGATGGTGAAGGGCAGGAGCACGACGATGAACAGCAGGTCCATAAGCCTCTCAATGACCAAAGTGGAAAAACCCTGGGCCATAGTCACTGGGGGAACGTTGCCGATCAGGATCACGCGGGCCACATCACCCAGTCGCAGCGGCAGCAGTTGCGAGAGCATGTAGCCGATATTTTGGATGTGAAAGACCTTACTGTAGGGGATCGAGTTGTCCAGCATGAAAAGCAGGCGAATCGCGCGAATAAACATGAAGCCGACGACGCTCAACATGCTGATGAGGAGGTAGTTGATGCGTACATGCCGCAAGCTCTCAAGGATCTCGGCGGGGCGTGCGTAGAAGATAAATACGGCCGCCAGACAAGCTATTCCAACCAGTATGCCGAGCAAGATTTGCAGCCGATTTTTGCGGGATTTTTGCTCCATAGGGGTTTCATTATAGCAGCATCCAGGATCTGCGTGCTATGACTCGTGCCACAGCCCACGCGCCTCTTATTATCCCGAATAATCATAGAACCCGCGGCCGCTTTTTCGCCCCAGCCGTCCGCTATCGACCATGCGTTGCTGGATCGGGTGCGGGCGGTATTTTGGATCGTGGAAACAGGCTTCATATACGGATTTGGTGACGGCCAGGTTGACGTCCAGGCCGATGAGGTCCAGCAACTCGAACGGCCCCATGCGAAACCCGAGCGAGGCGATCAGCCGGTCGATGGTCTCGATATCGGCGACGCGCTCGCCCAACAGGCGCAGGGCTTCGCCATAGAACGGCCGGGCGATGCGGTTGACGATGAAGGCCGGGGTATCGCCGCATAACACCGGTATCTTGCCCAGGCTTTCCACGTATTTTTGACAGGCGGAGACAGTGTCCTCATGGGTCAGATCGCCACGAATGATCTCGACCAGCTTCATCCGATGCGCCGGGTTGAAGTAGTGCAGGCCGATGACGCGGCCGGGTCGTTGGGTTGCCGCGGCGATGACGCTGATGCTGAGGCTGGAGGTATTGCTGGCCAGAATGGTCTGTGGTGGCGCGTCGGCATCGAGTTGCCTGAATACCTTGCGCTTGAGATCGAGATCCTCCGGCACGGCTTCGATGACCAGGTCAACCTGAGCAGCTTGCGCCAGATCGGTGGTCAATCTCATGTGGCGATTGGCCGACTCCGCCTTCTCCGGCTCGGTCTTCCCGCGCCGGACGCCTTCAGCGATATCCTCGGCAATCGCTACGGCCGCCCGATGCAGCAAGTCGTCGGTCAGATCATAGAGGATGACCCGCTTGCCCGACAGTGCGGCCGACTGGGCGATGCCGCGCCCCATCGTCCCCGATCCGATGACCGCCACTGATTCGATGTTCATGTTCGTCTTCCTTGCTCAACCTTGGCCCCATGAGTCGAGGCGGGCAATGATACCACCTCCGGACGGGAATAAAAAAACCCCGGACATGCGATGACGCCGGGGGCTTTTTGCCTCTCAAGAGGGTTTCGACTACTTGGCGAACCCGACGGCGCGGGTCTCGCGGATGACCGTGACCTGAATCTGGCCCGGATATTGCATGGAGTCCTCGATGTTCTTGGAGATTTCCTTGGACAGGCGGACAGCGGCCAGGTCGTCGATCTGATTGGGTTTCACCAGGATGCGGATCTCGCGCCCGGCCTGCAAGGCGTAGGCGCTCTCGACCCCCTGGAAGGATGTGGCGATCTCTTCCAGCGTGCGCACCCGTTTGATGTAATTCTCAAGATTTTCGCGACGCGCGCCAGGCCTCGCGCCGGAGATAGCGTCGGCCGCCTCCACAAGCACAGCCTCGACACTCTCCTGCTCCACCTCATGGTGGTGAGAGGCGATGGCATTGACGACGATCGCCGGAACCTTGAAGCGCTTGGCGAACTCGGCGCCGATCATGGCGTGGGTGCCTTCCTGGTCATGATCCATCGCCTTGCCCAGGTCATGGAGAAGCGCGCCCATCTTGGCGGTTTCCGTGTTGGCGCCCAGTTCGGAGGCCAGCATCGCCGCGATGTGGGCGGCTTCGACGGAGTGTTGCAGCTGGTTCTGCCCGTATGAGGTGCGATACTTCAGCCGCCCCAGCGTTTTGAGGATCTCGGGGTGCAGGCCGTGGACGTTGGCCTCGTAGGCCGCATGTTCGCCCGCTTCCTTGATATCCTTATCGACCTCATCCTGGGCATCGCTGATCAACTTCTCGATCCGCGCGGGATGGATGCGGCCGTCGGTGATGAGTTTGGCCAGCGCCCGGCGCGCAACCTCGCGTCGCACGGGGTCAAAGCTGCTGACCGTGACGGCCTCGGGCGTGTCATCGACGATGATGTCCACCCCCGCGGCTTGCTCGAAGGCGCGAATGTTGCGGCCGTTGCGGCCGATGATCCGCCCCTTCATCTCATCGCTGGGCAGGGGGACGACGGCGACCACCATGTCCGATACCTGATCGCCGGCCAGACGCTGGATGGAGAGGGCGATGATCTTGCGCGCTTGTTCGTCGGCCGTTTCCTTGGCGCGGTTGTCGATCTCGCGCATGATGCGGGCGAGGTCCTGCTGGGCCTCTTTCTCTACCTGCTGGATGAGAACCTGGCGCGCCTCATCGGTCGTCATCGTCGCGATCTCTTCCAGCTTCTGGCGGTGCTCCTGCTCCAGATTGTTCATGTCATTCTGGCGCTTGTCGAGGCGACTTTGCCGCTTGTTGAGCATCTGCTCGCGCTGCTCCAGGTTCTTGGACTGGTTGTCCTGATTGGCGCTGCGCCGGTCGACGCGCTCCTCGGCTCGCGCCAGGTCCTGATAGCGCCGCTCGACCGCCTTTTCCGCCTCGAGGCGAAGCTCCTGAGCCTCTTCACGCGAGTTTCGCAGGATACTGTCGCTCTCGCGTTCGGACACCGCTCGCTTCTCAGCGATCTCGGCCTCGGCCGCGGCGATTGTGTCGGCCACTTTGGGCTGCATGATGGCGCGAGTGACCAGCACGGCGATTGCCGCGCCGACCACGACGCCTATCAGCAAGCCTATCCATAGTTCCATGATAACGTCTCCTTATTCTTCTTCATTTTCAAGTGCAAGCCAGAGTTCGGTGACAACATCCTTGACCAGGTCATAGGGATAACCGTGACGCAACAGGTAGCGTGTCATCCTGGTGCGCCAATCCGGTTCCGGTAACCCGCGCCATCTTCCGGCTTGCTTCTGCGCGACCCGCCGCGCGGCTTCGGCCTCATCCAAATCGGAGAGCGCCTCGGTGACGATGTCGCGCTCGATCCCTTTCCGGCCCAGTTCCTGGAGCAATGCCAGGCGACTGCGTGGCCGGAAGGTCTCGCGCTGCTCCACCCAATAGGTGGCGAAGGCATCGTCATCGATCAGCTTCACATCGGTCAGGTCATCGATAATATTTTTAATCGCTTCGTCGTCATACTGGTGGCGGCGAAGGTAACGCGAGATCTCGGCCGAACTGTACGGCCGCCGGGCCAACAAGCGCAGGACGCGCTCGCGGCCGCGATGGATCTCGTCGCGTTTATCCAGTTGTTCCAGTTCCGCCTGGGTGATCTGCCGGCCAACCTGAAGGGTGGCCGCTATCTCCAGCGCCAATCCGCAGGCAAAGTCGCCGTCGATGAAGACGTTGACCCGATTGGGGTCCTTCACCTGCGCGGTTAGAGCGGTAATCGTACCCATGCTATAAACGAAAAAGCCGTGGCAACAGGCCACGGCTAGCGATCAGGCGTCTCAGGTCTTTCGACCGGTTGTCAATAAAGTATCGCCCGTTTATGGGCGAGAAACCCTTCAAGCGAAGAGGCGATTCAACACAGCGACAGTGTACGTTGCGATAAATACAGAATATTGAACCTTGATGGTGCGCCTCGGGAAAGCAAACCTGTCGGTCGTAACATCAAATGATTATTTCCATCCCGAGGCAACTCCCATGACTCCGAATGTGGAGGCCGTGGGTTTGGCCCGGGTTTATCTATCCAAAACAAGAACCATCCTGTATGCAATGTCAGTCTGTAACGCGACCAGCTAAGCTATTCGGGTTGTTCCTTATCGACTTATATGCCGTCGGCCCTCTGCGAGGGCATCATACTAGCGGTGGCAATAGCCGTTATTATGCAATCGTTATTAACAATCCAGTCCACGAGTCACTAATCGGCCCGGATGGCCGGCAAACCGGCTAACTGGCGAATCTGGCTTTCCAGGTCAAACAACATCTCGGGATTTTGCGCCAGATAGACTTTGGCGTTCTCCCGTCCCTGACCCAGAAGTATATCCCCATAGCGAATGAAAGCCCCGCGTTTGTCCAGCAGATTGCGATCGATAGCCAGGTCGAGCACATCGCCGGTTTTGGAGATACCCTCGTTGTACATGATGTCGAACTCGCACTCGGTGAAGGGTGGGGCGACCTTGTTCTTCTTGACCTTCACCCGCGTCCGGTTGCCGATGACGTCGTTGCCGGCCTTGATGGCCTGGATGCGGCGGATGTCCAGCCGTACCGAGGCGTAGAACTTCAGGGCGTTGCCGCCGGTGGTCGTCTCCGGGCTGCCGAACATGACGCCGATCTTCTCGCGCAATTGATTGGTGAAGATGACGACGGTGTTGGTTTGCTTGATGGCGCCGGAGAGCTTGCGCAAGGCCTGGGACATCAGACGAGCCTGCAGGCCGACATGGGAGTCGCCCATCTCGCCTTCGATCTCGGCGCGAGGGACAAGGGCGGCCACGGAGTCGATGACGACGACGTCCATGGTGCCGGAGCGGATGAGGGCGTCGGCGATCTCAAGAGCCTGCTCGCCGGTGTCGGGCTGGGAGACGTAGAGGTTATCGATGTTGACGCCGCAGCGCGCGGCATAGGTGGGGTCGAGGGCGTGCTCCATGTCGATGAAGGCGCAGATGCCGCCGCGCTTCTGGGCTTCGGCGACGATGTGCTGGCAGAGGGTGGTCTTGCCGGAGGATTCGGGGCCGTAGATCTCGATGATGCGGCCGCGAGGCACGCCGCCTATGCCCAAGGCGATGTCGAGCGACAACGCCCCGGTCGGGATCGACTCCACGTTCAGGTGGGTCGCCTGGCCCAGGCGCATGATGATGCCGTCCCCAAAGCGCTTGTTCAGCGTGGCGACGGTGTTCTCTAATTGTCGCGCTTTTGCCTGATCGATTGCCATATCCGTTCTTTGGACGCACCGGTTTTTAACCTGCCGCCTGCTATTGTGTGCCTGGCACTTCACCGTGGGGATCACTTCTTAAGATTCTTATGTAGTGTACAATAGCGATATGCAAATGGCAAACTCAAGGGCTGAGGATTCCATCCTGCGCCGGCATGTTCGCCGGGCCGGGCGAGATGATGCCGCTGCTATCCAGAAGCTGCTGCAAACGGGCGTCTACGTTCATGTCCATGTCGACTGGCGGCCGCCGGGGGAGTGGCTGGGGTCTCCCGGTTTCGTCGTTTACGAAGGCAGGGTGGTGGCGGATCAAACGACAGTTGGGCAAATGACGGGTGATATACTCGCCTGCATGGCCATCACGGCCGATCCACCTCCGGCGGCCTGGGTGCGCGTGGCCGCGGCCAAAGCTTCCGTTGGATATTCACAAGCCAGGGCCATGTTTGACCAGATCCTTGAAGACATCGACCCGACGATCGAGGATATCTCGTGGTTCATGGCCGATTATTGGCCATTGCATTGGCTGGAGCGGCTGGGCTTCAGGCATGATCTGGATGTCCTGACGTACTATAAGGAGGATCTGTCCGTCCCCTCCTGCAAGATGCCGCCTGACTTGCAGATTCGGCCGCTAATGGTCGAGGATATACCGGCGTTGGTCGAGATCGAGACGGCCGCCTTCGCCGAACCCCGCTGGCGCCATAACGCGATGGACCTTGGTCTGGCCTGGCGCAACTCGATCTGCTTCGATGTCGCCCTTCTGGACGATAGACCTGTGGCCTATCAGGTGAGCACCGGTGGCGAGGGCAACGCCCATCTGGCGCGCATGACGGTGCATCCCGAGCGTCAGGGGTTGGGCATCGGCGCCGCCTTGCTGGCCACGGCCATCGACAAGTACCGGCTGCAAAATATACGCACGGTGACGTTGAACACCCAATCGAATAATACGGCCTCGCATCGATTGTACGAGCGCTTTGGTTTTCGGCCGACGGGCCATTCGTATCCCGTGTGGGCCTATGTTGTCAAACACAATAAATTGACATAACCAGGCAGCGGCAGGCCTCTCGTCGAACCCCTCCCGTCTTTGTTTCCAACCACCGACCAACGGTAAAATAGTGGAGAAGGTAATATCATGGCCCGCAACAAACTCACGCAGGAACAGATTCAAACGGCACTTGACGAGCTCCCCGGCTGGGAAGTGAAAGAGGGCAAGCTCCACAAGACCTTCAAATTTGAGACGTTCGCGCAAGCGATTGGCTGGATGGTGAGTGTCGCCATCCATGCCGACAAGATGGATCATCATCCCGATTGGGCCAACGCCTATAACCGCGTGATGGTCGATCTTTCAACCCACGATATGGATGATGCGATCAGCAGTTTCGATGTAAATTTGGCCCGGCAGATGGAGAAACTGGCCGGGCAAGGATGATCTATGGCATACAATCTTCGCAATCGCAGTTTTTTGAAAGAGCTGGATTTCACTCCCGCGGAACTTCGATTTCTTCTGAAGCTGTCGGCCGAACTCAAGGCCGCCCGATATGGGGGCTACGAGAAGCAGCATCTGGTCGGCAAGAATATCGCCCTCATATTCGAGAAGTCGTCCACGCGCACGCGCTGCGCGTTCGAGGTCGCCGCGTTTGATCAGGGGGCGCATACCACCTATCTGGGGCCGGACGGGACGCAGATAGGCCACAAGGAGTCGATGAAAGACACGGCGCGGGTGCTCGGCCGTCTCTATGACGGCATTGAGTATCGCGGCTACTCCCAGCAGACGGTTGAAGACTTGGCCCGATATTCCGGTGTGCCCGTCTGGAACGGGCTGACCAATGAATTTCATCCCACACAGCTGTTGGGCGACGTGTTGACCATGAGCGAGCATTCGATCAAGTCGCTGTCGGATATCGCCTATTGTTTCATGGGGGACGCGCGGTTTAACATGGGCAACTCGCTCCTCATCGGTGGCTGCAAGTTGGGGATGGACGTGCGCATATGCGCCCCTCGCAATCTGTGGCCGGCGGCGCATCTGGTGGAGGCAGCCCGCGCTATCGCCGCCGAGACCGGCGCGCGCCTGACCCTGACCGAGGATGTCGAGGAGGGGGTGCGAGGCGTTGACTACATCCACACCGACATCTGGGTGTCGATGGGCGAGCCGGACTCGGTGTGGGAAGAGCGCATCGGCCTGCTGAGGCCGTATCAGGTGAACGCCGAGGCGATGCAACTCAGCGGCAACCCGGCGGTCAAGTTCATGCATTGCCTGCCTTCATTCCACAACCGGGAGACGAAGGTCGGCGAACAAATCTATCAGAAATACGGCCTGGACGGCATGGAAGTGACCGAGGAAGTGTTCGAATCTCCGGCGTCGATCGTCTTCGATCAGGCGGAAAATCGCCTTCACACGATCAAGGCCGTCCTGGTGGCGACACTCGGCGATTGATACGCGATGAATCAAGTGGCGCATCGCGGTCAGGCGACCGCGACGCGCCACTTGTGGAAGTCTGGTAGGGCGGGGGACTACAAGCTTTCAAGCTCGTCGATCATGCCGCGCAGGACATCATAGCCGCCTTGCCAGAACACGGGGGAGGCGATGTCGAATCCCGCCTCGCGCAGCACCTTGGCCGGCTCCTCCGATCCTCCATAGGACAGAAGCTTCATATATCCGGGGACGAATGAGGCTCCTTCGGCGCGGTATTGCCGGTATAGCGACAGGACCAGCAGTTGGCCGAAGCTGTAGGCGTAGGTGTAGAAAGGGGTATGGTAGATGTGGGGGATGACGATCCATTCGAGCCGGAAGTCGTCGCTGACGTCGACCGCGTCGCCGAATTGGGAGCGCAGATTGGCAAGATAGGCGGCGCACAGGTCGTCAAACGTCCCGCCGCTCATGATGCGACGGTGGGCGTCGCGCTCGAACAGGGTGAAGTGCGACTGCCGCTGGACGGTGGCGTAGGCGTCATCCAGCGCGTAGGCCAGCAAATCCCGCCTCACGGCCGGGTCTGATTCCTCAGCCAGCAGGCGGTCGGTGAGCAGCATCTCGGCGAAGACGGACGCGGTTTCGGCCAGAGGCAGGGGCGCGTGGAAGGTGAGGTGAGAATGGCCGCCGGCGGCGATGCCGTGGATGGCGTGGCCCAGCTCGTGGGCCAGTGTGGCCACGTCGCGCGCCTTGCCGGTGTAGTTCACATGCACCCAGGGGGTCATGCCGGGGGTGACGCTGTAGCAGAACGCACCGCCACGTTTGCCCGGCCGGATTTCCGCGTCGATATGGTTGTCATCAAAGATGCGCCGGGACATATCGGCCACGGCCGGCGAGAATCGCTGGAAGCTGTCCATGATGAGGTCGACGGCGGGGCCATATTCGAACGGCTTGTCGGCCGCGGCCAGCGGCGCATAGATGTCATACCGTCGCAGCTTGTCGACCCCCAGCCATTTGGCCTTCAGCCGGAAATAACGTTGAAAGAGGTCGTTGTTGTCGGCGCAGACGCCAAGCAGCACCTCGACGACGTCATCGGGAATATCATTGTACAGATTCCGGGCCGAGATTGGCGTCGGGTATTTGCGCAGGGTGATCGACTCGGAATACCAGTCCCGCACGCGGTGATTATAGATTTGGGCCAGGACGTCGCTGTTCTCCCCGTAGACGCGGAACAGCGCCTGATAGGCGGCGGCGCGGATGTCGGGCGAGGCGTGACGGTACAGGGCCGCCACCTGGTCGCGGGTCAACGTCCTGGTCTCGCCGTCCACGGTCACGTTGAACGCGAACGAGTTGGTGATCATGTCATAGAGGTTGGTCATGGCGTCGATGCCGTTGACGTCCTTCAGGTTGATGATCTGCTCCTCGCTTTCGCTCAGCGTGTAGGGTTTGAACTTGAGCAGGTTGTGGATGTAGTAGCGGTAGTCGCCTTCCCGGGGGATGAGTCGCTCGGCCGCTTCGTCGGATAGCCCCTTCAGCCACAGGGAGAAGAACAACACGCGATTGTGGATCTCCGTCAGCGCCTGATAGACGCGGTCGCGCAGATTCAGCCCGGCCTGATTCTTTGTGTCGGCATAGAAGTTCAGCGAGGCGTAGGCGCCGATCAGTTGGCCGCGACGCAGGATCGCCTCGTAATCGCCAAGGAGTTGCAGGAACTCAGCCTGCGATAGCGACTCCGACAAATTCCCCCGCTCCTTCTCGAAGGCGGTGACGAGTTCTTCCAGTTCGTTCAATGCTGTTTCGAGCGAGCGTTCGACGGGTTCCGGGAGCAGGTCTTCCAGGGACCACTTTGTCGGGGTTAGGGCGTGGGACATAATCGGACCTCCAAAGTATGATCAATCGGATGGGTATTGATTTTAGCATGAATTGAGGAGGACGGGTGCCTTTGTACATTGGAGAGTGGGAGAGTGTCTAAATTTATGGACATGCAAAATCGGCCAAGTGTGCAGGATAGTTCGGGTAATCCCGTTTATAGAGCTGACGACGGTTCCAACTGTAGACAAAGAGCTTTATTGCTCACCGCAGGGCTTTGATGCTCCGGGAAAAGCAGCGTGACTTTCGTCCCAGTCGGGCTAGATAGTGCCGCAGCTCAGCATTCCCGGCTTCAACAGAGTAGGTCTCGCTTTTATCATCCATGA
>JAGOZU010000035.1 GCA_018058545.1 Promineifilum sp.
GGTTTATACTCGAACCAGTGCAGGTCTGGCTACTCTCTACATAAATGGCCAGGCTCGTGGAGTACTCAACGTCGGTGGGAAATTCACTAACTGGGACTCTTCAATGGCGATCATGATTGCCAACGAGTTGAGTGATGACCGACCTTGGCTGGGTTTGTTCAGACTGGCAGCGGTCTACTCCCGAGCACTGAAGTCGGCCGAGGTATTACACAATTATGAAGCAGGCTTCTATGTCCCGGAACCGCCGACAGCTGAATTCAGCATCCAGGCTGGCGATGTGGAAGGCGTTGCACCCCATATTGTGGAGTTTGATTCATCGGGCAGTTCGGCTGAAGCCGGAATTGCCGGTTATTTTTGGGAATTCGGTGATGGCCAAACGTCAAATCAGGCGAACCCGACTCATACCTATTCGGCTCCCGGCATCTTCACTGTTTCACTGACTATTACCGATAAAAAAGGTAAAACCGCAACGATAACCAAGGCTGGCTTAATCACCGTTGTGACGGCCCCTCTACCGCCTCTCCCGACCCATTACGCTAGATTCATCATGGTTGAAGTCGATACTTCAATTGTGCGTGCGTTTGGAGTTCAGTACCCAAATTATCGATGCGCAGTATTGTGGAACGAGGAGCCCAGTCATCTGATGGTGTTCGCTGATGCCGATGATGTGGAGCGGAGCCTTACCAAGGACGCTAATCTGGTTCTTGTGTGGGTTGATGAATTGGAGTCGGACTAGCGCAATACGATTTGTTAGATTAGATCGATAAGGTAGGTTTCACATGACTACTTATTACGTTGATGGAAAAGCAGGCAAGGATTCAAATAACGGCAGCAGCGAGTCACCGTGGAAGACCCTCTCCAAGGCGGAGGCTTCGATCAAGGCTGGTGACGAAGTACGGATTCGTTCGGCAACTTATCATGAACAACTGAAGATCCAGGTGCCCAATACCGTTTGGCGGGCCGACACGGGCCATAATCCCAGCCTCGACGGCAAGTACAACGATAGTGTGATGTACAAAGACGCCAATGGTCATGATCGGGTGTCCGCACCGAGGCCTGAGCATCTACCGACAGGCGAATGGGGAGCTATGCTCAGCATCAGTGCCAATGGCATTGTGGTTGATGGACTGGTTATTCAGAATTGCGCCGGGTTTGGCATAAGCATCGGGTCTTTTACCGATATTGTTGTCCGCAATTGCCGTATTGATTTCACATACCTGAATAATCTTAATATCGCCGGCGGGGCAGGGTGGGGCGACCGTATAGTAATTGAGAATAACATTCTGACGCGAGGATCTGTTAAAACGCTTTTACCTGGATATAATAGGCGTGGTGGCGGGCTCTCTGTTGGTCGGGCCAGAGATTGTATCGTGCGTAATAACATTGTCGCGTTTATTTGGGGCGAGGGGATTGATATTCACCGGGGCGCTGTCCGGACAATAGTCGAGGGAAATGTAGTTCATACCGTCCGCGCTGTGCATATTTACATTCAACGAGCAAAAGACAACATTATCCGGAACAACCTGGTCTACCACACCGGGAATAAGTCATTTGTAAGTCTCCGCACCGGTGCTGGTGGAGTGGGAATTATGATCGCAGATGAATTAGGGAGTGCCGCATTTCCGCATAGCTCCGGTGATCATATCTACAACAATATCGTTATCGGCACGAGTAAACTATTTGTCGTCGGCAACGGTTCACCTCTCCAAAATACGCAACTTAATAAATCCTATATCGGGTTTAACACCTTCATTGGCGATGCCAGTACCCTCGCAGGTATTTCAATTCTGGATAATACAACTGAGCCGGATCGGTCGCATGTTAATTCCATTTTCGAAAACAATATCATCAGCAATGTACCGGATAGCAGACCTATTGGTGTAGCGGGTAGTAAAATAGGTGGACTACTGTTCCGAAACAACCTCTGGGACAGGCTGCCTCCGGCGCAGATGCGAGGAAATGGTGACCGAATCGGTAACCCCAGTCTGGTTAATCCAACTGCGGTTATTTCGGATACCGGCGATCTCACGGCCATTATTGATCCACGAAACTACCAATTGACTTCAAAAAGCAATCTGGCAATTGGGATGGCGAGCGGTGGCTCGGCTTCTAACGGATTGACACCACCACCGATCCGGAAAGACTTCTTCGGCGCCAATCGTGATAACCGGCCAGATATTGGAGCGCATGAATACGCGGGTGTAACGATCGAATTAACGGCAAATTTCAGTATTGGCCCCGGCCAGGTGGCAGGCCCACTGCCGCATACTGTCGACTTTATCGATAAGAGTACTTCAACGCGTCCCATTGTCTCTCGTCAGTGGAATTTCGGTGATAATGAAATATCAACTGAGACTAACCCATCGCACACTTTTACAAAAGTAGGTAATTTCGATGTTTCTCTTACCATCACTGATGATAAGGGAAATACGAATACGATGACGCAAGAGGGGTTGATATCGGTTACCGATGTTCCCAATACGGTCTTGCCGGACTCTTTCCGTCGATTTGTTTTGTTAAGACAAGATCAACAGGCGGTTCTGGCCTATGGGACCCAATATCCCGATCTGAACTGCATCTTGATCTGGAATAAGGATCCATTCCACATTTTGAATTTTGATAGTATTCAGGATGTAGAGGAGAGTAACCTCGAATCGGGGAATTTCATTATTCTTTGGATCGATCCAAGTAGTCAGATCGAGCCATCGGGAGATGAACTGGTTCCTGAGCCGACCGTTGTTTAGAGGCTGGTCGATCTGTTCCCTACAACGGATCCACATTGAAGGTTAGTCGAGCTTGGTGGTAACTATCCAGCTGTACGAGATCAGCGCCCATTAGAGATTGCCCAAAATCCTCAATCAACCGGCTGTTCGGCATGAAGGTCGGTTTGAGTTATGATGCATTTCCATGGGGAAATTGAGAACACTCGGATTTTTGGGCAGTCTCCTTGTTGATACCATTATAATGCACTGCCATTTTGATAGTGTTTATAATCAACGAGATTAAAATCGCTGGAATCAGGAGTAAAGATGAACGGCTCGGCAAAATCCCACCCTATTAAGCAATCAACATTGACAGCCCAATTGGGCGACCTCAAACCGGCGGTCGACAAGGGATTGCAATCGCTATGCAAGGAACGGATCATCGGCCGCATCTGGGATCACGATTATTCTGTCTGGAAGCCACAGCCCACCGAGATCACGAACCGCCTCGGCTGGTTGCGCATTATGGACAGAATGAGCGACGAGGTCGATCGCCTGAATGGGTTAGTCGGCCAACTCACCGGCGAAGGCTATACCCACGCCTTGTTGCTGGGTATGGGCGGTTCCAGCCTGGCCCCCGAACTATTTGAGAAGACTTTCGGCCGCCCGTCCCGCCCGCCCGAGGCGCCATCCCCCTATCTGGACCTGATCGTCGTCGATACAACCGACGCCGATGCCATCCGCGCGGCCGAGCAAGCGGTCGATTTGAAGCACACCTTAATCATCGTCAGCACCAAGTCGGGTGGAACGGTTGAGACGCTTTCGGCCTTTAAGTATTTCTACAATCAGCTGACGCTCGCCGTCGGCCCGGAGCGCGTTGGCGAGCATTTCATCGCCATCACCGACCCGGGCAGTAAAATCATCGAAATGGCCGCCCGTTATCATTTTCGGGAGGTTTTTGAGAACGACCCCAATATCGGCGGCCGCTACTCCGCTCTCTCCTATTTCGGCCTTGTCCCGGCGGCCCTCGTCGGTACCGATATCGGCCGACTGCTGGCCAGAGCGTCAACCATGGCATCGAACAATGCGCTGTCAGATTGTGATGTCATCGGCGATAATCTCGCCGCCCGACTTGGCGCTGCCATGGGTCAAGCAGCCATGGCAGGTCACGACAAGTTGACGTTCATCACCTCGGCTGCGCTGGCCAGTTTCGGCGATTGGGTGGAGCAACTCATTGCCGAGAGCACGGGCAAGGAGCGCAAGGGCATCCTTCCCGTCGTAGGCGAACCTCAAGAGCCTGTCGACAGCTATGGCGAGGACCGGCTATTCATCCACATGCGGCTGGATGGCGACGCCGGAGATGATGATTTTGTATCCGAACTGGCTGAGGCGGACTACCCGGTGATCACTGTCCATCTCAAGGACCTGTATGATATCGGCGGTCAGTTCCTCTTGTGGGAGATGGCGACGGCCATCGCCGGGTATTTTCTGCGGATCAATCCATTCGACCAGCCTAATGTCGAGGCGGCCAAGGTCAAAGCCAGGGAGATCGTGGCTGATTATAGTGAAAAGGGGAGCTTGCCGGCAGGCGACTTTGCGCAGTTAAATCCCATAAACCTCAAGAAGTTTTTGAGCCGGGCAAAGCAGGGAGGTTACATCTCAATCCAGGCCTATGTGCATCCCACGCCGGAAACGGATGCAGCACTCCAATCCCTGCGCAAAGCCATTAATCTGCTAACCGATCTGGCAACAACGACCGGTTATGGCCCGCGCTTTCTCCATTCAACGGGGCAGCTCCACAAGGGGGACGGAGGGAATGGTCTGTTCATCCAGCTCGTATCCGATGCCGATAAAGATCTGCCCATCCCCGACGAGGCAGGCTCCGAAACCTCAAGCATGAGCTTCAACGTGCTGAAAAAAGCTCAGGCCTTGGGAGATGCGGCCGCGCTGAGAGAAGTCAAACGAAGGCTGATTTCTTTCGAAGTAGGCACGAACGCAGAAGCGGCCGAGGTGATTGCACGCCTGGCAGCAGCGTTCTAGTTCGCTCGCCCATGCCGCGGGAGATCGTCATATAGACGATCCCCGCGGCCGTTTGATTTCATTCAGCTACGCTCCGGTGTAGGCGATGCGAAAGATGATCCCCGTCGCCCAATCGGCAACGTAAAGCGCGCCATCGGGTCCGACTGTCAAATTAATCGGCGCGGCAAACCCGGTAGCGAAAGTCGCCATCTCCTCACCGCCCGGGCTAAACCAGACGATCCGCTGCGCTTCGGGGAAGGCGCTCCACAACGTCACGAAAATGCTGTTGTAGTAGCCGGGAAACTCGTCGTCAAGATAGGTCGTGACCCCGGTCGGCGCGGAATGAGGGATGAAGGTATGCAAGGGCGGCACGATCTCCACGCCGGCGGGAGGCGGAAAGCAGGTATCGCATTCGAACCAGGGGTAGCCGTGCTCCCCGCCGGGAACGACCAAATTGAATTCCTCGGGCGGGCCAAAGTCGGGCATGTTGTCGGTGGCGAACAATCGGCCGTCGGCGTCCCAGGCGATTCCGAAGCTGTTGCGGAACCCGCGGGCATAAGTCTCAATCTGAGTGCCGTCGGGGCTGAAGCGAAGGATGCTGGCCTCGTAAGGGTGCAATTCGTCTTGCTTGCCGTAATTCGCCTCAGTCAGAATTTCGCCATGATCGGCGCGGCCGCCGACGGCCATATAACCGTAGCCGTCCGGGCCGAAGGCGACGCCGTTGGCCGAGTGCATGGCGACATAGCAGCAAGGCAAGCCGGTGATCAGGTCCGTCACCACCCCATCCTCGATTACCGCTAATTTGGCCTCCCCATCGACGAAAACATCGACCACGCGGCTGGTGATATACAGCTTGTCCGTCCCCGGCTGGAATGCCAGCCCGGCCGGAGCGATAAATCCATCGACGTAAAGCTCGATATTACCCGCTTCATCGATGGTATAAACCTCTCCCGAATTAGTGGCGACATATAACAATCCATCCGGTCCGAACGTCATCACATTTGGCTGACCGTCGACACGAGCGTAATAGCTCGCAGTAAAACCCTCGGGTAAGCGAATACGCGATTCCCATCCGGCCACGTCATCGTTGCAGGGATATCTTTCGCTACATTCGCTTTCCGCATAGGGTGGCTGTTCGATCTCGCCGAAGGGCACAACAGTGGACGACGGATCCAGATTAAGTTCGACGACCGGTGCGGGCACGACGCCTCCCTCGGCCGTGGGCGTCATTTGTGGCTCGGGTGAAGCAGTCGTGGCAGTGGTGGCAATGGCTGGCGGAGGCACAACCGTAGGAGCCGGAAGATCGGTAGGGGCGGCGACCGTCGGCTCAACCGCAATCGAATCGACAGCGGGAGCCGTGCTGATTGTAGCCGGGCTTGTTGTGGACGAGCCGCACGCAGTAGCGATGAGAAGAATAAACATCAACAAAATAACGACGGTTAACCGTATTTTGGGTGGAATAAAGGAGTGTTGATTTTGGTTCAGGATCATGGTTTTTTCTTCTGAGTGGCAATATGAAGGAGAGCAACCGTCGCTGACGGCCGCGCCTCTGTCCACCACTCTACATTGTTAGATTATGGCTCCCAGCTCATCGTTCAATGAGCATCGTCACCGGCCCATCATTATGGATCGATACATCCATATGCGCGCCAAAGACACCACAGGCCACAGTGAACCCCATCTCGCGCAGGCAATTAACGAAATAATCGACAAGCGGTTCGGCGTGTTCCGGCGCGGCGGCATCGGTGAACGACGGTCGCCGTCCCCTACGAGCATCGCCATAGAGAGTGAACTGGGAAACGACCAGCAACTCACCGCCAATATCGGCCAAAGACAGGTTCATCTTGCCGGCTTCATCGTCGAAGACACGCAGGCCGGCGATCTTGGACGCGATCCACTCCGCCTCGGCGCGGCCGTCGGCATGGGTGACGCCCAACAATACGAGGAAGCCTCGATCGATACGGCCCACAACTCTCCCCCCGACGGTGACATCCGCGCGGGAGACCCGCTGAATGAGCGCGCGCATGTTGTTAAAGGATTCCGATCTTGCTGTGATCGCCCACTGTCAGCTTGAGGGCCTTGGGGCGAATGGGGCTTCGATTGATAAGGACATCGCGGCCGATGAGGCTGTCCTGAATACGTGCTTCCAGGTTCCGAATCACGCTGTTCTCCAGAACCATCGAATGTTCGATCTCACTGTTTTCAACAGTGACATCATGGTCGATGCTGGTGTAGGGGCCGATATAGCTGTTAATAATCCGCGTGTTCTCGCCGATGATGGCCGGGCCGCGCACGGTGCTGTTGATGATCTCCGCTCCCCGCTGGACGGTAACGCGGTGATCAACCTTGCTGTCGCGGTCGACATAGCCGGCGATGGAGTGAACAATTTCTTCCAGCACCAGATCATTGGCGGAGAGCATATCGCCGGGCGCGCCGGTGTCGATCCACCAACCCTGATGCACATACGGATGGACTCTATACTCTTTATTGACCAGCCACTGGATGGCGTCGGTGATTTCCAACTCGCCCCGCCAGGATGGCTTAATACTGTCGGCAGCCTCAAAGATATGATGGTCGAACATGTAGATACCGACGAGGGCCAAGTCGCTAGGGGGCACCTTGGGCTTCTCGACAAGGCGAATGATGCGGCCATCCTCGCCCAACTCGGCCACGCCGTACTGTTCGGGATGTTCAATCCGGGTCAGGACAATCTGGCTATTCCAGTCGCTGGTGGCAAACTGGCTGATCAAGGTGCTGATCCCACCCTGGATCACATTATCGCCGAGGAACATGACGAAGCGCTCATCACCGATGAAGGGTTGAGCCACCTTGACCGCATGTGCCAGACCCAGCGGCTTATCCTGATGAATATAGGTGATATTGACATCCCACCGACTGCCGTTGCCGACCGCTTCTTTGATCTGTTCGGCCGTGCCGCCGACAACGATACCGATGTCGTCGATCCCCGCATCACGGATAGATTCGATCACCCGGAACAGGATCGGTTTGTTGGCAACCGGAATCAGTTGTTTGGCATTGGTATAGGTCAGCGGATACAGACGAGAGCCTGTTCCACCGCTCAGTATCAATCCTTTCATGGATTCTCCATCGGAAAATAATAATGTGTCGAAATACAGGAGCTAACCGGCATGGCTCGGGCTAACCGTAATATTCACCCATCCCACTGTCCTTGGGCGCGTTCGTCAGGGTCGCGCCCACAATGCGAACCCTCGCCTTTTCCAGCAACTCCCGCGCGCGTTCGGAACGGTCGCGTCGCGTCTTGCCGGCTTGAATGACCAGCAACACCCCATCGACCTTGGCCCCCAGGATAGTGGCATCGGCCGCGGCCGTCACCGGCGGCGCGTCAAACAATACGATGTCCGCCCGCTCCGCCAGAAGTTCGATGATCTGATCCATGCGCGACGCCCCCAGCATATCGGCCGGGTTGGGCGGTTTCGCGCCGCTGCTGAGCAGCCACAAATTTTCAACCGCCGTCTGCTGCAACGGAAGATCACTGACCTCTTCCATGACCAGATTCGTCAAGCCGGGCGTTGCATCCAGACCAAACACCTCATGCAGGTTCGGCCGGCGCAAGTCACAATCGACCAGAATGGTGCGGCGGCCGCTCTGGGCATAGGTCACGGCCAGGTTGGCGATGGTCGTCGATTTACCCTCTCCGGCCGAAGGCGATGTGACGACCAAAGTACGGAGCGGCTTGTCGAGGCTGTAGAAAGACAGATTCGTGCGCAGCGTCCGATAAGCTTCGCTGGCCGGCGATCGTGGGTCCGATATCGTTACTAATGTCATATTTTCCGATTCCAGTTCGGTGAAGCCGCCGCGTTCATATCGGCGTGTTCATACGGTGTTGCCCTATTGTTGAGGAATAGTCCCGATAACGGGGATTTCCAGATAACGCTCGACATCCTCCCGACGCCTCATCACGCCGGAGGCGAGCCATTCCAGTAAAAAAATGATGGCCACACCAAGCAGCATGCCGAAAACCGCTCCGGCAGCTGTATTGATTTTCGTGTTGGGGCGTTCCAAAGACGCCTTTGGATCATCAATAAATTCAATAGTGATCCAGTCGGCCTTGTCCAACCCATCGTTTTTCCCGTTTTGCCACCTGATGAGTTCATTACCCCAGGCCCGGGCGATGTCGTTGGCCAGATCAGGATCCGTATTTTCCACGGATAAGGAGATGACGAAACTATTGCCGTCGCTGGCGACACGCACATCACCGAGCAATTCACCTGCGGTCATATCGAGTTGCAGGGTATCGATGACCTTCTGGGCCTGATAGCTGCTGTAGAGCCATTGCTCATAGCTGCTTAGGAGCGTTTTGGCGGCTTGAGCCTGGCCGAAGTCGGTGCGTGATGGGGAAACGAGCAACCGCAGTGTTGACTCATAGACGGGTGTCTGGATTTTACTGAAACCGAACGCAGCCGCGGCCGTCAACGCCATCAACACCAGGATGAGCCATCCCCGCTGGCGCAATATCCGAAAGTAATCTCTAAGTTCCATATCTAACGACTATCCTCTCTTTCGCCCTTCGTGAGGTATCTCACCAATTACCGGCAGGCCAACTTTCTCAATCTCCGCTCGCTCGCGGACAGTGGGGTCCAGATAATGGGCTAACAATGCCAAACCCAGCCCTGCCACCAGAGCCAGGACGATCCGCAGCGGCAGATCAAGTTGACCTCGGATACCGGCTGCAATCGGATTGATAATCGGCTCATCGAGTTGAACAAGAATGGCTGTCTCTCCACCAAGCTGCGGCAACGCCTCGGCATTATCCTCAGTCAGCACAACGATAACGCCGTCTAGCATATGCTCCAGTTGCGTCGCGTCGCCCGATGTCAGCGAGATAGTCAGCATACTGCGGGCGTTATCGGCCGACAACCCGCCTTGAATGGCTCCTGCGGGAACATCATAACCCTGCGCGGCCAAATAGTCGCTGACGGCCTGAGCGAACTTGCCGCCGCGTACCCAATCGGCCAAGCCATTGACGATGTATTCCGATGTGGTCCAGTTAAAGTAGCGCTGCTCATCGAATTCGGCCGTTGCCTCGCCGGGCTGCTGGCCGACAATGAACCTCACACCGGCATTGAAAGCCACCGGTGCGGGTCGGTAAGTAGCCGCACCGACAACCAGGACGACGATCGCTGGAATCAGCGCGATCACCCAGCGGCGACGTAGGATTTTCCAGTATTGGCGGAGTTCCATTCTTCGTATTTCTGAGTCAGAAAATCATCGATACGGCGCTTGAATACAGCAACATCAAAACGCTCGGCATGGCGACGCACCACCGACGGACTCACAGACAGTGGATCGAAGGATTCGACGGCCTCGATCATAGCAGCAACGGACTGCTCGGCAAACAGCGCTCCGGTGGAATCATCCCTGGAACCCGTGATGACTGTCTCCATTGCCCCGCCGGCGGCATAGGCGATGACCGGCCGCCCGGCAGCGTTGGCCTGAAGCGGCGAGATACCGAAGTCTTCCTCGCCCGGCCAGACAAACGCGCGACAGCGAGCCAATAAGTCCGGTAAATCGGCATCGGGCACATAGCCCAAAAATTTCACCGTCGGCCCGGCCATCGCCTCAAGCCGCTCGCGGTCGCGGCCGCTCCCGGCAATAACCAACGGGCGGCCCATCGCATTAAAGGCTTCAATCAGCAAATCGAGCCGGCGATAGGGGACAAGACGGCCGACGAACAAATAGTAATCATCGATCCGATTCGACGGTTCAAAGCGGTTAACATCCACAGGTGGATAAATAATAGTCGCCTCGCGCCGATAAACCTTGGCGATTCGCCGACGGATTTCATCCGAGATAGCGATGAAGTGATCGACGCGGTCCGCCGCCAACCGATCCCACATGCGCAGGTGAGTCAGGAAAGGAGCCAACCCCAGACGAGTGAGCCCGCCGAGGTTCTCGCGCTCGGCATACTGGTGGTATCGCCACACGTAGCGGGTGGGAGTCAGGCAATAGCAGACGTGCATCGTCTCCGGCCCGGTGATGACGCCATGACAGAAGCCGCTCTTGTTGCTCAAGACGACGTCATAGCCTCGCAGATCGAATTGCTCCATGGCAAGGGGGTATAGCGGGAAATAAAGCTGTTGCTTGCGGTGCGCGAGAGGCAAGCGGTCGATGAAGCTCGTTCGGATGTCCCAATCGCGCCAATGAGCCGGCATTCGCTTGTGGTCATAGAGAGACGTGTAGAGCGGTGCGTCGGGATAGAGAGCGACAAGGGCCTCCAGCACATCCTCCGCGCCACCGAGCTGGTTGAGCCAGTCATGGATGAGAGCGATCATTCAGGTCGATTATAGCCGCAGATAGCCAATGGGGCATGTTCCGACATCGTGCCTTGTCTGACTTCCTAACTCAAAAGGACAGGAAAGGATAGAATAAGGCTTCTTATCACATTATCCGAAGGGATTGCACATTCGTATGTTGCTTTATTTAATTCGTCACGCTGAATCGACCAATAACGAATTATACACGCTCACCGGCGGCAGCGACGGCCGATCGGCCGATCCGCCCTTGACTGAGCTGGGACACCGTCAGGCTCAACGGCTGGCCCGGTTCCTGGCCGCTCCCCTGATCGATCCGCCTGATGGCGAACCGCCATTGTTGTCTGATTTCATCGCCCGCCATGACCGGCGTGGTTTTGGTTTAACTCACCTGTATTGCAGCCTGATGACGCGCGCGATTCAGACCGGTAGCTACATCGCCACCGCTACCGGCCTGCCCATCTCCGGCTGGATAAATGTACATGAACATGGTGGTCTGCATCATATCGATGAAGAGACAGGGGAAGACATCGGCCTGCCCGGTCCTGGCCGAGCCTGGTTCGAAGCCGAGTATCCACACCTCTCTCTGCCCGACAATCTGGGTGAGTTGGGGTGGTGGAACAGGCCAAAAGAGACCATAACCGAGGCAAGGGCACGCGCTCGCGCTGTATGGGCAGAGATATTGGACCGTCACGGGAACACGGATGATCGCGTCGCCATCGTCACCCACGGTGGCTTTTTTCAGTCGCTATTGATAGCCCTTATTTCAGATGAGGACAGTATATCAATACCGATCCTGGAACACGCCAACATGGGGTTCGGCATGAGCAACGCCTCCATCAGTCGCTTCGAGGTCTCCAACGGCCGTATTGTCGCCCGCTATATTAATCGGGCCGACCATTTACCGGATGAGTTAATCACCGGTTAACACACTACCTGATCGTCAGAATACAAAGTCACCTTCGATAGACATTATTTTCCTGCTCCGGACTGGTTTCTCACCGTGCGATCTAGGTCTCTTAAGCCAGGATGTAAGCCCGATCGATTCTAATAAATCAGTGTTCAATGTCGAAGATCAGGGCTGACCATGATGACATAAGATGAAAGACCGAGACTTTCGAAAACATAGGCAGTGGTCAATCGGCCTTTGCCTGGACGTCATATTTTGCGAAATTGGTAGTCTCTAAGTTGTTGGTGAAGAGTCGTTGATAAATGGTCGGTTTGTGAGTGGCCAAAGAGGGGAAGATTTTTCAGGTAATTAATTAAGGAAACGGTATGGCCAAAAAGGTAATATTTGTGATTGAAACGAGGTTTTCTGGTTCGACATTCTTTCATCTGACCCTGGCGAACGATCCAAAGGGATTTGCTGTCGGTGAAGTCAAGAGTTTGTTTCGGCCCACGAGAGCACATCATCGGCGTTCTGTCCGTTCGTGTCAATGTGGTGACCCGAGTTGCGATTTATGGGATCGGGCTGAAAAGAACGGAATGGACCGACTTTATGAATCCATATTTGATATCCATCCCGAAGTCGATTTCATCGTCGATTCCAACAAGGATATCTTGTGGACTCAACACCATGCAAGTCGCCTGGCCAAGCAAGGCATTGAGGTGAAAATAATCCTAATCTGGAAAACCCTGATTGAATATGCTCATTCATTACAAAAACGATCGTACCCGCTGGAAAATGACTTACCCCTATGGATCCGCTTTCATCGCAATTTCTATTCCTTTTTCAATCACTTTGGGGCATTAAAGTATAAAAATTACACCGAAAACCATAAAACCACGCTACAGGAAACCTGCAATTATTTAGGTATTCCCTATTTTGAAGGAAAGGAGCAATACTGGGAAAAGAAGCATCACTCTTTGTGGGGTAATTCGTCAGCTAAGCTCCATCAATACTCTAAAGACAGCCCCGGGTATCAGAAGGTCGTCCAGCGATCCAGTGGAGGGGTCCATGGTACTGATATCAGTGTTTCCGAAGAGCATCATCGGACAATCTTTTATGATAATCCGAACGAAAAGCTTCTTAATCACTATATTGATGAGGTTCGTAAAAAATACCCAAATTCAGATCAGATAGAGGAGATGTTAATTTCTCGTGACATAGGAAATCCTGGTAACTGGAACAAGCCTTGGCCTGACTTGCAGAGAAGCGAACTGGAGATGCAGGTAATTCGCGCATATAAAACTATCAGGGAGTATTCCCAATACCTTCATTTCAAAATGCGCTATGCCGATTGAACCTAAAGGAAGGGAGGCTTATGATTCCTGATCTCATTATGAAGGACGCTGCGAGCATCGATCAATCTGACGATAAGGCTCCCGACAGGCCGGGCACCGAAATAGATGATCGGCCGACTTTGTTTTGGGTACAGGTTGCGGATCTCGAAAAAATCCTCGACTCTGAAACCTATTTGGTACCTTCGCAGATGTTGAGGGAGATGGACTGGAAGGTCATACTGACTCAATCATCTTCTGCAAGTAAAGAGATATCAATGAACAATGGCTTGCTCATTGTTCCCCGGAGTACAACATATTTGCTGGGTCAGGTTTCCATGCATATCCAAATCATGCGATGGTTGTTTTCCCATGATGAAGTTGATATTGTGATGTTTCATGATATTTCGTCAGCATGGTTTTTGCCGATCCCCCTACTGTACCGGCTTGCAGGTCGTCGCCGGCCTTTATTTGTGAAGGATTCCAGGACATTCCATATGGGATCCGGTACGCAGGGAATCAAAGATCGCCTGCGGTCGCTTTATTATCGTTATAGTCACAGACTGGCCGATCTTTGGGTGGATGGCCACCTGGCAATTACACCACGTATCGCCGAGGCCTTGGGAGTAAGCTCTGAACGACTACTGGGGGTTTGGCCTTCAGGAGTTGATCCGAGTAAGTTCAAAGCTGCGCACGAGACCCGATGCTGGCCCGGTGAGGACGAACCTGTTCGTCTTGTTTATATTGGATCGATCCACAGCGAGCGAAATTTATCGACGCTGTGTCGGGCAGTTATTGCCGCAACGAACCAAGGCATGAAATTCACTCTCACCATTGTTGGTAGAGGGGCCCAACAGGCGGAGTTGGAAGAGTTGGCAAGTACCACGAACGGCATTGTGGTCATCAGACCAGCTGTGCCGCATGATGAGGTCTGGAAAGTATTGGCTGATGCCCATATCGGTGTCTTGCCGTTTCCAGATGAACTCAAGTTTCGGGTGAGCAGTCCCATCAAGCTATTTGAGTATATGGCCGCCGGTATGCCTATCCTGGCCACCCGTATAGTCTGCCACACCGATGTAGTTGGTGAAGGCGAGTTTGTCTTTTGGGCTGATGGTTCGGATCAGGAGGCACTTGTCGATGCGCTTAAGCAAATTTGGGTCACGAGATGGTCTTTACCTGAACTAGGGATCCAGGCTGTTGAAGCGGTCGATCAATGGACATGGGAAGCATCGTCCATAAAACTCGCAACCGCCCTGAAAGCATTGAAGTCAAAAGAGCAGTCCTGACCTATCGACTGTGGATCTGCTAATCGTCGGCAGACAAAAGCGAGGCCTATCGGTTCATGTCAGGAATGTCGACTTGCACCACTATCTGACTCGACTGGAACGACAGATCCGATGTTTCTCCCACTGGCTGGTATAGCCTGATCGTTAATTCAAGGCATCCATCCATGCCTGAAACCGACGATGACCTCGCAACCGAGCTTCTCCCTTTGAGCTGAAATTGGTCATTAAGTCTATTTGCCTACCCAAATCGTCATACTCTATGACTGGTACTAATTTGGAGATAGGTACCCGATCTGTGAAAACCGCGTAGAAATTTCTCCAGCTGCGACTGATTGTGTTTACAATATCAGTATCGTTGAGTGTAATCGCAATCATCAAGCTCGAGCGGCATTTAAATAGGAGAAGGCATGACCGATAAACCGCACATCGTCCGCATTGTTGCCGATGAGGCTCGCCGCCAGTATTTCTGGCGACGGCGTAACTTGAACCTTCTGCCGCGGCCGCGCATCCAGGAAGACGAAATCGGCGTTGAATTTGATGATGGCCAGTTCATCCCCTATGCTGATCTGGGTTATAGTGGCGACATCGGCTTCTTTCGGCTGTCGGAGACAAGCGATGTAGACAACGATGCCGCGCCTTATGCCGCCAGCGGTCGCCTCATCGATTGCGGCCAGATCATCGTCACCACCGGCGTCTCCGTTCGCCTGACGACCGAGGAGATTCGCCAGCTGATCGAATATCATGCCTCAGGGGACTATGGCGAGTATGGCGAGTTTTTCGATCTGGACGTCAACGAAGATCTCCTCAATGGATCCCGCCGTGACTTTCCCGGTTTCGGCCTGATGAACAAGGTCAACACACTGACCGGCATGGATGCCGTGGTTTCGGCCTATGTCGTTCGTGAGAATCGCATTTGGGTTATCACCGAGACGGGCGAGAACCGCTCGACGATCCTCCTTTTTGCTGGTCTGGCGGGAGACTGAGCACCCGAATACCGCCGCCCATACTACTTGGCCTGACTTAGAAGGTCGAGATAACGGATGCTGGTTTCGATTCCGGCAAAGAAGTTCGGCAGATAGAACCGCTCGTTGGGCGAATGAATGCGGTCGCCCGGCAACCCGAAGCCCATCAACACCGTCGGCAATTTCAGATCAGACTCAAAATGATTGACCACCGGGATCGATCCGCCTTCACGCATGAAGGCTACCGGGTGATTAAATGTCGCTTCATACGCCGCCGCGGCCGCCCGCATCGGTGCGGTGTCGCGGTCGATAAGTGAGGCTTTACCGCCACGCGATCGTTCCATCTTCACCGTGACACTGGGCGGAGCGATCGAGCGAACATATTGTTCGAATAATTCGGTGATCTCGCGTGGGTCCTGATCGGGAACGAGGCGCATTGAGATTTTGGCGTGGGCATATGACGGCAATACGGTTTTGGTTCCTTCGCCCTGATAGCCGCCGTACATGCCGGTGACGTCGAGGGTCGGGCGCGCACTGATTCGCTCTACCAGCGAATATTCCGGCTCTCCCCATACCATCGGCGCGCCAGTCTCTCGCAGCCACGCCGCCTCGTCAAGAGGGAAGTCGGCCAGCAATTCTCGCTCCTCATCCGACAACGGCCGAACCCGATCATAAAAACCGGGGATTAGGACGTGGCCTTCCTCGTCCTTTAATTTGGCGATGATGTGGGCCAGGGCGTTCAGAGGATTGTTGACTCCCCCGCCATAGGAGCCTGAGTGAAGATCTCGGCCAGGCCCGGTGATGTCAATCAGCACGTAACAGTTTCCGCGCAAGCCGTAGACCAGGGCCGGTTTGCCTTTGCCCAGGATGGAAGAATCGGACACAAGGGCGGAATCGGCCGCGAGGAGCGAACCGTTGGCCGAGATGAATCGATACAGGTTCCGACTGCCGATTTCCTCCTCCCCTTCAACGATGAACTTGACGTTTACAGGCAGGCGGCCGATTGTTTTCAGGTACGCTTCAACGGACTTCACGTGAATGTAGACCTGACCCTTGTCGTCGGCCGCGCCGCGCGCATAAATGTAGTCGTCGCGGATCACCGGTTCAAATGGCGGCGATTCCCAGAGTTCCAGCGGATCGGGTGGTTGGACATCATAATGACCATAGATCAATACCGTCGGCGCACCCGGCCCGGCGTGGAGCCAGTCGGCATAAACCAGCGGGTGGCCCTCGGTCTCGTAGACGGTGACGTGTTCCAGGCCGGCGTTCCTCATGGCCTTCGCCAGCCAGGCGGCCGCCCTGGCTGTGTCGTCATCTCGATCTGATTGTGTGCTGATGCTGGGGATTCTGAGGAATTCGGATAATTCGGTTAGATAAGTCTGGCGATTTTGCTCGGCAAATTGAATTGTTTTTAACATGATTCGTTCCAAAATAGAGGGGTTGTGTTATCATCGCTATAATAACCGCTTGGCATCCGATTGTCCTGTAATAATCAAGGCGATCGGTCGCCAATTTGTGAATCCATGATTACCTCAAATTCGCCATCCTCGAACGGAAGCGCCACCGCTTCGTCCATCATGCTGCTGGAGAGTCTCTTGTTTGTTGCCGGTGGCCCGGCCTCCATATCGCGTCTGGCGGCGACGCTGGAGATCACACCGGCGGCCGTCCAAAAATTGCTGCGCGAGCTGGAAGCCGACTACGACGCGCGCGGGTTGCGCTTGCAATGGAGCGGCGACAACATGGTGCAATTGACCACTGCTCCCGAGGCGGCCGCGGCGATCGAGCGGTTTTTAGGCCTCGAATTAACGACCCGGCTCAGCCAGGCGGCGCTGGAAGTTCTGGCCATCGTCGCCTACATGCAACCGGCGACCCGGCCGCAAATCGACCATATCCGCGGGGTAAACTCCGATGGTGCGCTGCGATCATTGTTAAGCAAGGGCTTGATCGAGGAAGTTGGCCGGCTGGAAAAACCCGGTCGCCCCATCCTTTACGGCACGACGCCCGACTTCCTGCAATCGTTCGGGCTGGGAGCATTGACGGAAATGCCGCCGTTGGACGACGAGGAAGAGTAAATCGCGGTAAACAAGTTGCCTGGCCAGGATACCGATCCGGCTGAAATAAAGTGTGTTGACTGTGGAAGAACGCTTGCAGAAGTTACTGGCGCGCGCCAACCTAGGCTCGCGCCGATCCTGTGAAACAATCATCGCTGAGGGCCGTGTCACGGTCGACGGTCGCGTTGCCGTACTGGGCGACAAGGCCGACCCCGCCATCAGTCGAATCGCTGTCGACGGACGGCCGCTGGTTATTAGCAGGCAACAGGGGGATGATGAAGCGCTCATATATATCGCCCTGAACAAGCCGCGTGGAGTCATCTCATCTTTGGAGGATGAGATGGAAGAGGGGCGCACGACCGTGCGTGATCTCATCCAGATTGACAACGCCATCCATATCTATCCCGTTGGTCGCCTCGATAAGCCGAGCGAGGGGCTGGTTTTGATGACGAACGACGGTGAGCTGGCTCATCGCCTGACCCACCCGCGATATGGACATGAGAAGGTCTACATCGTGACCGTGGAGGGTTCCATCTCCGATAAGGTATTGGAACAATGGCGGCGCGGCGTCATGCTTGACGGTCGTATCACCGCTCCGGCTCCTATCGAAGTGATTGCACGCGAGGTCGGCAGCACGAAGCTTCGAATTATTCTCCGGGAAGGGCGCAAACGCCAGATTCGCCGGATTGCCGCCGCCCTGGGTCATCCCGTCAGGCAGCTCATTCGGGAGCGGATCGGCCCGTTGACTTTGGGCGACCTCAAGCCCGGGCAATGGCGTTACCTGTCCGAGCAAGAGGTTAGCCAACTGCTGCGGAGTGTCGAAGAATCTCCGATGCCGGGCCGGCCTCGACAACGAACGAATGGACGATATCGGCCGGCTCCTCGGCCGTCGAAATAACAGGAAATATTTGTGACTACAGATTACCTGCCTGATGTGATAGCCATCGATGGCCCTGCCGCTTCCGGCAAATCGACCGTCGGTTTGCTGCTTGCCCAGCGCCTGGGCTATTTGTGCCTCGATACCGGCTCGATGTATCGCGCCCTGGCCCTGGCGGCAATTCAACACAGTATTCGACCTGATGACGAAGAATCGGTTGTAAGGTTGGCCCATGCCTGCGCCCTGGATATTTTGCCGGTGACGGACGAGGCGGACGGACGCCACTACACGGTGATGCTGGAAGGGAAGGACGTCACCTGGGATATTCGACTGCCTGAGGTGGATGCCACAGTCTCCCAGGTGTCTACTTATCAAGAGGTTCGCGCCGAGATGGTGCGGCGGCAGCGAGAAGTGGGGTTGCGCGGCTGTGTGGTCATGATCGGCCGCGATATCGGCACGGTTGTGATGCCCGACGCGCCGCTTAAACTCTACATCACCGCGACGCCGGAGGAGCGCGCGCGACGCCGCCTGCACGACCGACTTCGTCGGGGCCATGTCGACAGCTATGAGGCCATTTTGGCTGATGTGGTGCGTCGGGATCATATTGACGGCAGTCGAGAGCATTCGCCCATGCGCAGGGCGGCCGACGCGATCCTCATCGACACGACCGGCCGGACGGTTGAGGAAGTCCTGGAAGAGATCATGGGCCTCATCGCTGATTCCTGTTTCCCAGAGACGATCTGAGCTTTTATCTCTGATTCCATTTTGTGTGAGTGATTTCAATGGGTGAATTTGCAATTCAAATTGCCAAGCCGACCAATCGCCAATCCCCTGGCCGTTGGGTTCTGTCCCATGCCGCCAGGCATTGGCTCCTCTTCATCGTGATGCTGATCGGTTCCTTCGGGAACGCGGCGTTGGCGGCGGTCATGCCCATCCTCATCGGCATCGCCTTCGATGCCGCTCTCGCCACACCTCCGAATCTGAACACCATTGGAGCGGCCGCGCTCGGAGTCATTATCAGTCAGGTTGTTCGCTCGTTTCTTCAACTGGGCCGGAACTTCGCCAGCGCGGTCATCGGCGAGCGAATCGAGCGCGATTCGCGTCAGGAGCTTTATGTCAGCTTGCTGGGCAAGAGCATGACCTTCCACGATCTGCAACCTGTGGGGGATACGATGGCGCGGGCTACCAACGATGTCCGGCAGCTCAATCTGATGATGTATCCGGGGATCAACCTGGTTGTCGGGTCGGCTAATTTTCTCATCATGCCCTTGATCCTCGCGCCGCGCTACTCCTGGCAACTCATGCTGGCGCCCCTCTTTTTCATTGTGACCTACGTGCTGGCGTTGGCCAGGTACATGAATGTGCTGTCGAAGATTGCCGATCGCGTCCGACTGTCTTTTGGCGTCATGAACGCGCGACTCGCCGAGGCGATTGACGGCATCGAGATGGTCAAGGCCACAGCTCAGGAGACGAACGAAGTCGGCCGTTTTGAGACCAATGCCCGTGAATATCGTGATGCGACGGTAGCCCAGGGTTGGGAGGAAGCCAAGTTTCTGCCGTTATTGCTGCTCGGCATCACCGAGGTGATAGGTTTCGTTCACGCCATTATTCTGTTGCGAGCCGGTCAGTTACAGGTTGGCGACGTGGTGGCTTACATGGGCCTCCTTTCGCTCTTCAACTTTCCCACTAATATCTCCCTGATGGCCTATTCTCAGGTATCGTTAGGCTTGGCAGGCGCGCGCCGTATTCTTGAGTTGATCAACAAGGAGACCGACCTTGATGAAAACCCGGATGGTTACGCTGAACCAATCGTCGGGCGAGTCACTTTCGAAAACGTCACCTTCGGCTACGTACCTGGCGTCGACACCCTTAGCGGGATCAACTTCACCGTCGAGCCGGGCCAGACGGTCGCAATTGTGGGGCAAACCGGAGCGGGCAAGAGCACGCTGACCAAACTGATCAACCGTACCTATGACGCTCACGAGGGGCGTGTCCTGGTGGACGGGGTCGATGTTCGTGACTGGAGCCTGGCTGCTCTGCGCCGGCAGATTTCGATCATCGAACAGGATATCTTCCTGTTCTCGCGGTCCATCGCCGATAACATCGCTTTTGGCGCTCCGGGCGCGACGCGGGAGGAGATCGAGGCGGCTGCTCGCTCGGCCCAGGCCCATGAATTCATCGTGAGCTTCAAGGACGGGTACGACACGGTCGTCGGCGGTCGCGGAGTCACTTTGTCTGGTGGGCAGCGACAGCGTATCGCCCTGGCCCGCGCCTTCCTGACCAACCCGCGAATACTTATCCTTGATGACTCCACCAGCGCGGTTGATAGCGCCACAGAGGATCAGATTCAGCGGGCCATTCGCCGCGCGGCCGAGAATCGAACTACCTTCCTAATAACCCATCGTCTGTCCCAGATTAGGTGGGCCAATCTGATCCTGGTCATGCGTAATGGCCGGCTTGAAGCTGCCGGCGACCATATGACCCTCATGGAGACATCTCCCGCCTACCGGCTTATCTTCGAGCAGTACGAGGCGTTGGAGGACTGAGGGAGCTGTGAAGCCGCTCGTGTATTACTGTCGCTGGCACACGGCGAAACTTAGGTTGTATGGTCGTGACGACCGCTTTGTATGGGGCGATCTCGTGATGTTGGCCGAGGGCGACCGCCTGGAGCCTTTTCGTTACAACATGCAAACGTGGGAACTTACCCTGGGCGAGGGTGAGTCGGAGACACGTGTGCGATTGGATGAGATGGGTGTGGTTGTCTCGGTCGATGGCGAAGAATCGAAACCTATGACCAGCTTTGACGCTGGGCCTTGATCACCTTCGGCAGGTTTTCCAGTTTGGCTAACAACCAATTCAATTGATTGATATCGGCCACCTCTGCAATGAGGTAGACCTTCATGATGTTGTCGACCGTCACCAGTTTGGTCTTGGGGACGTTGATTTGCCGGCCGCGTAACGTGTTCACCATATCCTCGATGAGCGTCCCGCGGCGGTAGGCCGTGACGACGATGGGAATCGGATAGCGCTCGTTGTCCGTTCCCCAATCGACCTCAATCAACCGCTCCTTCTCGGAAATGGTTTTGAGTTGTTCGCAATTCTGGGCGTGGATGGTCACACCCTGGCCTCGGGTAATGTAGCCGACGATCGGCTCGGGCGCAATGGGGTTGCAACATTTGGCCATGCGCGTGTAGAGTCCCTCTACCCCGTGGATAGTCAACCCCTTGCGTTGCCTGCTAGGTGTTGTGAAGAGTGGCAGCAAGTCTTCATCGTCACCGCGCAGCGATTGCTGCATGACGGCGATCGCGCCGGCGATCTGGGCTGACTGGATATCGCCGAAGCCCACCTTGGCCAGAAATTCGTCGATATCGTCATATTTCAGCGCGTGGGCGATATCCTCAACCGAATAGACGTCCGGCAATCCCAATCGCTTTAATTCCCGCAGAATCACTTCACGTCCCTGGGCGATATTCTGTTCGCGTTCCTGCTGCCGGAACCATTGACGAATTTTGCTGCGCGTGCGGCTGCTTCGCGTGAAACCGAGGCTGGAATTCATCCAGTCCCGATTGGGGCCGCCGCGCTTGCCCTTGATGATCTCCACCTTGTCGCCTGATTGGAGTTGATAGTCGAGGCTTGTCAGCTTGCCGTTCACCCGCGCCCCGCGGCATAGGTGGCCCAAATCGGTGTGAATCTGATAGGCGAAGTCGATCGGGGTCGATCCGGCGGGCAGATCGATCACCTTGCCGGTGGGCGTGAAGACATGGATGCGTTCCTCCATTTTGCCAACGTCTGTCACGCTATCGATGTCGTCCTCGTCCTCCTGCAAGGTGAACAGAAGCTCTCGCAGATTCTGGATCTGTTTCTGAACCGAGGAGCTGACCTTGGCCTTTTGTTCTTTATAGGCCCAATGGGAGGCGATGCCGCGCTCGGCTTCTTCGTCCATTCGCTGGGTGCGTATCTGGACTTCCAGCTTCTGACCGGACTCCGAATCGATCACGGCCGTGTGCAGCGACTTGTAGCCGTTGGGTTTGGGTGAGCCGATGTAGTCGTCAAATTCACCTCGTATCGGCTGCCAAAGACTATGAACGGCGCCAAGGACCTGGTAGCACAGGTCGCGCTCCAAATCCTCCCTCTCATGCCGATGTTTTTTATCCTTTCCGTTGGCTGCCCCCCCTTCATCTTCTTCTCTGATGGGGGGTTCGATGATGACGCGCAGGGCCTGGATGTCATAAATTTGATCAAACCCCAGGTTTTTGCGCACCATCTTTCGGTAGATGGAGTAGATATGTTTGGAGCGGCCGGTGACGGTCGTCTTCAGTCCCGTATCGGCCAGCCGCTTGCGCAGGCGCGCGGCCGCCCGTTCGACTTTAATGCTTCTCAATTCCCGATTGTCATCCAGACGCCGAGCGATCTCACGATATTTTTCCGGTTCCAGGAAGCTAAAGGCTGAATCTTCCAGCTGCCACTTCAGATGCCAGATACCCAGCCGGTTGGCCAGTGGCGCATAGATATGCATCGCCTCATAGGCAACCTGGATTTGCATATCCCGGGGTAGCTTGGCCGCTCGTCGCAGATCCTGCAAGGAGTCGACCATTCGGATCACGATGATCCGGATATCGCCCTCGATGATCGACAAGAGAGCCTTGCGGATGGCCTCCAGGGTATCCCGATTCTGGGCCATTTCTGTGACGATATCGTTGGCCGGATTGGTGCGGCCTGCCTGCCGGGAATGCTCACTCAGGATCTGGATACTCTTGACGAGAGATGTCACCTCCGACCCGAACTGCCGGGTTAATGTGGCTTCGGCGATGCCCGTGTGGGGCAGGAAGATGTCGTGGAGCAATGCGGCGACGGCTGTATCGGGATCATCAATGCCTAATTCGCCCAAGGCTATGGCAACGTTGCGGCCGTGTTCGAAGTAGGTTTCGCCTGAAGGGCGCCGCTTGTCGCCATGTGCCTCCATGGCAAACTGAATCGCCTTGCTCAGGCGTGCGCGATCGGCGTCACTGGATTGACTTCCCGGCAAACCCTTCAAAAGGTCCGCCTGAGTTGATTCGACAGCTTGCACCATTAGCGTTTATTTGCCGCGCGGGCAGGTGAAGCTGCTCCGCGTTTCCACCTATGCGATTTAAGACGGCTTACGGATCATCGGAACCGTTACTTTGCGCGTGGTTCCGACAAGGATAATAAAAGGCTACCGCGACCGTTCATAAGCTGAGCGGTTATCCGATACATAGAGGGGCAATGCCCCGACAGAGCATACTTTACTTATCGGTTACTTCCCCATTGTTCAGGCTTTCCGCGATCTGTCCAGCCTGCTCCTTACCTTCATCCAGGACGATGCGTACCTGCTCTTGCACTTGTTCGGTCAGACTTTGCGCGCGGTTTCGCGTGTCGGCTAGCAGATCGCCCGCCTTGTCACGATATTCGCGTGTGGCGGAGTGAGCAGAGTGGCGCAAATCGGTGCCGACATCGGCCAACTTCTGACGAGTTTCAGGACCTGACTGGGGGGCGAGAATCAAGGCGGTAGCCGCGCCTACCAGTGTTCCGATAACAAAACCGGCGAGGAAAGCCCCCAGATCATTGCTGTTGTCATTCATCTCATTTCTCCTAAATCAATCGTTGTGTGCGACCTACTTGCTTAAATTTCGTTTGGGATCACCGAAAAGCGTCGCGACCCCACGGCGAAATCCGGCCACATAGCTGCTGGCCTTGGTCACCGGTCCGACGACGTTTTCGCTCATGAATACGGTCGTACCCCGAACGGTGCTCAATGTGTCATTCGTCTTTAATAAAATGGGTTTCAGTTCGAACTCGATCATGTTGATCAGCCTGATGATGCTGATGAGCAACAGTATCAGCACGATCCCCGATAAACATGACATCAGTCCGAGGGCGATGATGAAAATATCGCGGATGATTAGAATCGTATCCGCATAGTTGATTGCCAGATACACCAGCAGGGCGATAAATAACACCGAGACGACCAGTGTCACGATGATACCGCCGATGATATAACCGCGTGGAATCAGCGGTTCATTATGAGGTGTCGAATCCGGCGTATTGGGCGGGACCGGGTAATAAGCATTGTTCATCACATTAACCCCAACCCCCTAGTATATCAAGATTGTGTCCAGGCCTCAATTGCCTTCCGGCTCCTGTCCCATCAGCCACCAAGTGGCAAATAAAGCGATCCATGCTCCAAGGCTGGCGCTGATGAGATGGATCTTCCCCAGCTTAAATAACTCAAAGTTCAAAAAGTCACCGATGAACTGGCCGATGAAAAATCCTGCCCAGGCTACGATCAGATAGAGCGCGATCCGCCGGATTGAACCGCCGAAGATGGCATGAAACACGCCGCCGTAGATAGCGGCCAGTAGAAAACCTAATACCAGGCCGGAGGCGGAACTGGGAATCTCCGTCATCATAGCGCAACCTCCTTAACCAGGCGGGTTTCTGCCGGCATATGGGCTTGTTCATCGACGATAAGCCCGCCACCGAGACAGACTTCACCATGATAGAACACGGCTGCCTGACCCGGTGTCACACCGAATACCGGCTCCGTGAACTCCACGCGAACCTGATCCGCTCCGAGCGGCCAAACCGTCGCTTCGATCCCAACTGCTTTATACCTGATTTTAACCTGGGCGGAAATCGGGCCGGTTGGAACCTCACCGCTGATCCAGTTTACCCCGGTCGCCGTCAGTTCACGGATGCCCAATGCCTCGCGCGGCCCTACGATGAGAGCATTGCGCGCGGGGTCCTTGCGCAAGACGAAGAGCGGTTCGGCCGCGGCAATCCCGAGGCCTTTCCGTTGCCCGATAGTGTAGAAGGCCAATCCATCATGTCGTCCCAACTCATGGTCGTTTTCATTCAGAATAGGTCCCGGAATATGAACCTGAACGCTGTTCTCGCGCAGGAATCGTCGATAATCGCCGTCTTTCAGGAAACAGAGGTCCTGGCTTTCCCGTTTCGAGGCCACCGAAAGTCCGTAGTGCCGAGCCAGTTCGCGCACCTCGGGCTTGGTGTATTCGCCGATGGGGAAGAAAACTTGGGCCAACTGGTCCTGTCGCAAGGTATGCAAGACGTAGGATTGATCCTTGTATGAATCGATACCTTGCAGCAAGCGATACTTTCCGTTGGCTTGGTCAACCCGGGCATAGTGACCAGTCACCAAATAGTCGGCCTCCAGGGCCATTGCGCGCTCCAGTAACCAGGTGAAGCGGATCTGACGATTACACTCTACGCATGGATTGGGCGTGCGGCCAGCCTCATGTTCGTCGAGGAAGAATTGAACAATGGCCTGTCGAAAGTGCTGGCGGACGTCCACGGCATAGAACGGGATATCCAGGCGGTCGGCCACGCGACGGGCGTCGGCCATCTGATCCGGCGTACAACAGCGATTGGTGGGAGCATCGGCACCGCTGCCCGGCTCGCTCCACAGCCGCATCATCATGCCGATGACTTCATGGCCTTGATCGATCAGCAAGGCCGCGGCGACGGAACTGTCGACTCCGCCGCTCATGGCCACGACGATTCGTCGCCGCTCGCTGTTACTGGTCCCATTGGTTGGCATGTGGCTCATGGTATTCAGGATGAAGCCGCCGCGAAACCGGCCTCAACGGTCGATAGTCTTTCGATTATTATCGGCAGTTTTTCGATCACGTAATCGATCTCTTCTGAGGTGTTCTGCAAGCCGATAGTCAGCCTTAGGCCGCCGGTAGTCCATGCAGGTCCCAAGCCCAGCGATTGTAGCACGGTCGACGGCTTCGGATCGCCACTGCTGCAAGCGGAGCCGCTGCTGGCAGCGATGCCGGCCATGTCCAAATGCATAAGCAAGTCATTGCCGCTGACATGACGGAAGGCGAAGCTCGCGTTATGCGCCAGTCGTTCGGTGGGGTGGCCGGTGATGATGCAAATTTCGGGCATGGCTTCGGTTAATCCGGACATGAGCCGGTCGCGCAGGGCGAGAACGTGGGCGCGGCGTTGTTCCAGTTCGTTTGTGGCCAGGCGCAAGGCTTCGGCCGCGCCGACAATGAGAGGCACGTTGAGGGTCCCGGCCCGTAGTCCGCCCTCGTGGCCGCCGCCTGACTGGGACGGAACAAGGTCGACGTCGGACTGCCGGACAAGGATACCGATTCCTTTCGGCCCATAAAATTTATGAGGTGCGATAGTCATCAGATCGACAGGCTCTTGCGCCAGATTCCACCGTCGCATGCTTACAAGTTGCACGGCGTCGCTGTGATAGACGATCCAGCGTGAACGGGCCAACTCACCGATCGCTTGCCAGGGTTGAAGGGTGCCGATCTCGTTGTTGGCAGCCATTACACTGATGAGCGCTGTGTCCGGCCGCAGAGCCGATTCGACATCGTTGATCCGCACCCGACCGTATTCATCTACGGGCAGGATCGTCAGGTCAAATCCGTAGTAGTCGCGCAGTTGACGGGCTGTTTCCAGCACCGCGCTGTGTTCGATGGCGCTGGTGATGAGATGGTTGCCCCGGCCATTGGCGCGAGCGGACAACATCACACCACGCAAGGCCAGGTTGTTGCTCTCCGATCCGCAGCCAGTGAATATAATCGTCCCCGGCTGCGTGCCCAGCAGATCGGCAATCGTTTCGCGAGCTTCTTCCACCGCGCGCGCCGCATTATACCCCGTGTGGTGATGTGACGAGGGATTGCCGTATATCCCATTCCAGTAGGGCGACATGGCTTTCAAGACGGCCGGATGAACGGGAGTCGTGGCGCCATGATCCAGATAGATTGTGTTGTTTCGCATAATGCTTTATCATGGGTCAGATTTGGGCGATTGGCAGCCGAACGGTGAATACAGATCTTTCGCCAAGCTTGCTCTGTACACTGATCTCTCCATTATAGTTCTTCAGGCTCTCTTTTACCATGTAGAGACCCAGCCCTGTGCCGGCGAGGCCGCGTTCTATGGAAACCTGAGTGCGATAGAAGCGCTTGAACAGATAGGGAAGCGATTCAGGGGGAATGCCGATACCCTCATCACTGATATCGATCACGACGGCGTTAGTCTCGCTTTTGACGCTAACGAGTATATTACCTGATGGCGAGAATTTAATCGCATTATCCAGTAAGTTCCTTAACGTCAGGACGATTACCTCCGCGCTACCTGACACTAACGGAAGGTCGGGGGCGATCCGTTGGCGGAAGAGCAAGCCCTTATGGACGGCGCGCTCAGCAAAAGAAGGGAGTACCTCCGTGATAATCGGATTCAACTCTACGGCTTCCGATCCTCGCCGAATCTCGCGCGCGTCCAGTTTGGCTAAATCCAGCATCTGTCGAATCATTCGTTGCAGGCGGTCACTTTCCCTCTCGATGACGCCCAGAAAACGCTCGGCCTTGTCCGGTTGAGTCGCCTTACCTCCGCGCAGCAATCGCGAGTACATGAGGATCGTTGCCAGCGGAGTTCGTAATTCGTGGATGATCCCCTGGAACAAGTCATCCCGCATGCGTTCCACCTCACGGATCTGAGTCACGTCGCTAAGGGTGAGGATCGCCTCATTCGCATCACCCGCCTCGGTTCCGATGGCCGAGCCACTGACCACCACGGGAACCACACGGCCATCGGGCCTCACAAGTTCGGCCGCCAGCAACAGATCGCCTGTCGAGTTGAACACCTGTGACACCAGGGAATCAAGTTCTCCCCGCCGAGTCAGCAACCGCTCGTTGAGCGAACAGCCGACCGAATTATCGCTGACTTCGCCGAGCAGGACATTGAAGGCGGAGTTGGCCCGGCTGATGATGCCGTCGCGATTGATCGTCACTGAGCTAACGTCGATTTGCTCAAGCAGTGTCTCAATACGTTGCGATTCGGCCAGCAGTTCCCGGTGCAGGTTGGCGTTTTCAATCGCTGCCGCCAGTGGCCCACCCATCGCTTGAATAAGTTGTAAATCATGCTCGGTGAATTCGCCGGAAAGACGGTTGATGGCCTGCAGCACGCCAATGGTTCGATCATCCACAGTGAGGGGAATGCAGATCATCGACCTGGTTCGAAACCCGGAACTCCGGTCGACCTCCGAAAAAAAGCGCTTATCTAAATAAGTATTGTTGATGGTGACCGGCTCCTTGTGATCGGCCACCCAACCGGCGATTCCTTGTCCACGACTGAGTCGCACAGGGGGTAAACGTTCGAACATCGGCCCCATGAGGTTCTCGACAAAGGTAATATCGCCCGTGACAGGTTCCACGAGGCCGATGGACAAGGTCTCGACGTTGAGTGTCTGCCGGATTGGCCCGGTCAATAGCTGGTATATTTCCTGCACGTTCAATGTCGCGCTTAACGCCTGGTTGATATCAGAGATGACGGCGAACTCGACCGCATGACGATCGGATGATTCCCTCAGTGCGGCACGATCCAGGAATATGTGGAACAGGCTGCCAATCTGTTCCAACATCGGAAGATCGCTGAAGACGCTGTTTGGCGGATCGATGAAGACCAGGAGAGTGGGTGGATGGGGCGAGTATGTTCGATCTCCTCCCGTGATGGGAATCACAAACAGCTTTCGATGAGTCAGTAACCACAATCGACTGGATATGACTTCGGATGCGGGCCTCTCCAGTTTGTCCAGAAACATCGGCTGATCGCCAATCAGCAGATCTCCAAAACCGGCATCGCTCGCGGACCAGTGTTCCTGGACGATCGACCCATTGGGTTCTGAAATCCACAGATTGTAGAAATGGCCGTCGCCATCGGCCAACGCCACTAGCGCGCGACTGCTCAGGTGTTTGGCCGCGTGAGATGAGAAGCTAGCGCACACATAATGAAGATCGAAGACATCCCGCAGATCGTCAAGGACGCCCTGCCAAAGTGCGAATAGGCCACGGCTTAGCTGGGATTCGGCAACATCGATCATGGTTGAAGTTATAACGTTGCACCAACGCATTAGCAAGCCCATCGTGTGGCTTAGGCAGTCTGAGAACAGGGTGGCGATTCTTGCGAGAAGGGGCCGGATTAAGTATAGTTTCAGGTGCCGCAACAACTCTTCAGCTATTTACCAAACCAAGGAGATCTTCAATGGACTACATTGAATCAGTACATGCGCGCGA
>JAGOZU010000107.1 GCA_018058545.1 Promineifilum sp.
TGGCATCGTCTTCGGCGTCGCCGAGATGATCCACAAGCTGGGGTGCAAATGTAACGGCGGCCTGCCGGAAGATGAATGGCTGGGCGGGCCGAACGCTCTCATCCTGGAGGGCTTGCACACCTACAATATGTTCCATCGCGCCGCAGTCTTCGGCAGCCAGCTATCGCAAAAGGTCACGCTGCCGCCGGGGACCTACCGGTTGACGGTGCCGGTGCAACTTCATATGCAAGAGAAGGACAGACCGCCCGAAGACCTCACCTGGGACACCTTCACCGCCGAATCGGGGGCTTGGGTGCTCTATGGCGGGACAAAGCTCGGCGACTGGGCCACCGCCCGCGAGATGGGCGACCGGCGCTGGTACTACCACGTGATCGAGTTTACCCTTGGGCAGCAGACGGAGATAGAGGTGCGCATCCGCGTCAAGAGCATCTACAACGGCGCGAAGGACTTCTTCATCGACGCGGTCTGGCTGGAGAAGATCAACTAAATTCGGCCGATCGGGGCGGCCTATTGCGGTTGGGCCGTCTTCAGCCGCCGCTCCATGTCGCGCAGGTCGGCCCGCAGCAGGCCCAGTTCGGGGAAGTCGGGGCGGCGCTTCATGTCGGCCTTGAGCACGTCCAGGCCGGGCTTGAAGGCGGCCATGTCGGCGAAGATCTCCTCAGCCTTCTCCGTCTCGCCGTTATGCTCCAGAGCGCGGCCGAGATAGTAGTAGGCCTGCAGCTCGTAGGCGACGTCGGGCAAGCCGAGGCGGGTCGAGGCGGCCAGCGATTCGGCCGCGTCGCGCCATGCTCCCTGCCGGTAGAGGGCCACCCCCAGATGATAATGGTAGAGCGCCTGCTTGGGGGCCAGGCCGATGGCCATGCTGTAGGCCTCGGCGGCGCGATCATACCGGCTGTTGGCCAGATGGAGTTGCCCCAGCGTGTTGTAGACCGGGTGAGCGTCGGGCCGCAGCTCCAGCGCCTTCAGCGCGTCCCGCTCCGCCCGATCGAACTGCATGTCGGCCAAAAAGATGAGCGCGCGCAACTGATAGGACTCCCAGAAGCCCGGCCGGGCGGCGATGGCCTTGTCGACCAGGTCGAGAGCCTGCTCCAGATCGCCGCGCATGAAGCTGCGGCGCGCCATGCGAAAGGAAAAGGGGGTGGTGACGGTGCGCTGCAGGGACAGCAGCAGCAGGCTGAGGCTGACGCCGGTGATGGCGTAGACCGCGTTGCCGTATAACATGCCGAAGGTGATCCCGGCGATGGCCGGAATGGCCAGCACCAGCGAGAAGATGCGCTCGCGGTCGGTCATGGGCAGGCGACGCTGGTACCAAACGAGGTAGACCAGCAGCCCGACAGCGATGATGGCCGACACAACCACGTCGAACCGGCCGGGGGCGATGCTATAGATGATCAGGCCGGCCGCCCAGGTGAGGGCCATGATGACTACGGGCCAGACGATGCTGTTGCGAAGCTCGCCGCGCGAAGGGTGCGTGCCGGTTCGTTTGCTCGATGTTGGGGCTTTATTGGCCACGTCCTACCTCATTGACTTTCGCGCCTGATCACTGGACAATACGCGATTGTTTTCATCACCGACGGCCGCGGCCGCCGGTGATTGAATCAGCTAATCTGTCAAACTGAAATCGATCATAAGGCAATCCATTAGATGACGCAACCCTCAATTCCCGGCTTTCGCGAGGTTCCGCGCACCGGCGTGATCTACGTCATGCATCGCGCGGCCGAGCTGGGCTTCACCTATGACGCGCCCGACTGGGCCAATCTGGGCCAGGGCGCGCCGGAGACCGGCCCCCTGCCGGGCGCCCCGCCGCGCATCGGCCAGGTCACCATCGACCCCCGCCGCCATGAATACGGCCCCATCACCGGCCAGATCGCCCTGCGCCACAAGGTGGCCGACCTCTATAACATCCTCTATCGGCAGGGCAAGCGCAGCCAGTACACCTGGGAGAACGTCAGCATCTCCGGCGGCGGCCGCGTGGCGCTGGCCCGCATCGCCGCCGCGCTGGGCAATATCAATATGGGCCACTTCCTGCCCGACTATACCGCCTACGAGGAGCTGCTGAGCATCTTCAAGGCGTTCATCCCCATCCCCATCCTGCTGGAGCCGGACCTCGGCTATCATGCGCCGCTGGAGATGGTGAAGCGCGAGATTCAGGGGCGCGGCCTCAAGGCGATGCTGCTGAGCAACCCGGCCAACCCCACCGGCCAGCTCATCGAGGGGGAGCGGCTGGCGCGCTGGACGCAGCTGGCGCGCAATTACCGCTGCTCGCTCATCCTCGACGAGTTCTACTCCCACTACATCTATAACGGTCACGAGCCGGGCCAGCCGCCCAAGATGGTCTCGGCCGCGGCCCACGTGGAAGATGTCGACCGCGACCCGATCATCATCGTCGACGGGCTGACCAAAAACTGGCGCTATCCGGGCTGGCGCATCAGCTGGACGCTGGGGCCGGCCGAGGTCATCTCGGCCATCGCCAGCGCCGGGTCGTTCCTCGACGGCGGGGCCAACAACCCGTTCCAGTCGGAGGTGGCCTCGCTGCTGGAGCCGGAGAGCGTCTATCAGGAGACGGCCGCCATCCAGACCGCTTTCCGCGCCAAGCGCGACTACATGCTCGACCGGCTGTACAAAATGGGCATTACCGTGGAGGTGGAGCCGGCGGGGACGTTCTACGTATGGGCCAATCTGTCGCAGCTGCCGCCGCCGCTCAATGACGGCTTCCAGTTCTTCGAGGCCGGACTGGAGGAGAAGGTCATCACCGTGCCGGGGGTGTTCTTCGACGTCAACCCCGACAAGCGCCGCACCTACGCCCGCTATCGCCACCACAGCCGCATCAGCTTCGGCCCGGAGATGGAGACCGTGGCTCGCGGGCTGGACGGGCTGGAGCGAGCCATCGCCCGCCGCCGCAACGATTGATCCCCCCGAAACGGCAAAACCCCAGGGGTCTCGCAAGATCCCCGGGGTTTCCATTGGCTCCAGTCCAGAGGTGATGAATAAGTTCTCCGGCCGGATCAGCCCGACCGACCGTCACACATGGATACTTTAATGGAAGCCGCCGGATTCTCCTAGTGACAATTGTCACACTCAAAATACGACAAATGTCACCCTCTGCGCCCGGACGGGTCAGGGATAGTTGGCGGGGATGAGCGTCAGGGGGTCGATATTGCTCCCCAGCCGCTTGTCGAAGACGTTGAGGTGGGTGTGATAGCCGCAATCGCGCCCCGCGCAAGAGTTGCCGTAGATGTCGAGGGTGTAGCCGATGTTGCTCTCCGTGCCGATGGCTTGCCCGGCGGCCACCGCCTCACCCACGACGGCCGAATAGTGGCCGTGGAGGTAGAGCACGGCGTAGGCGTCGTTCTCGACCTGGATGAAGGTGTTGCCCCACTGATCGTAGCCCGTGCCCGTCACCGTGCCATTGATGATCGACTTGATCGTCGCTCCGTTGCCCGCGGCGATATCGACGGCGTAGTGGCCGTAGGACTGGCCGTGGATACCTTGCGTCAGGACATACGTGTCATAGGGCGGCACGATCTCCGGCGGGGGGATGTCCGGTAGCGTTGCGTCAGGGGTCGGGACGGGCGTCGGGGCCGCGGCCGCGGGGTTGCCCTCGCCCCCCCAGCCGCGCACAATGCTGGCGGTGAAGAACAGTAGCAAGGCGATGCCGGCCAGGGTGAGGCCGTCGATGCGTGGTGGTCTTGTCACATAGCATAATATAGAACATATGTGCGGGTTGTCAAGGGGATTGGTTAGTTATCGTAGGGGTCAGGCAACCGGGCAACCCTCTCCACAGAAACGCGCGACGTCTCTTCCCGGTTGCCTGACCCTTCTGCGAAGAAGGCGAGACAACCGGCTAACCACGTACCTTGCCCGGACAAAGGCGCTCGCGCCGGTTGTCCTACCCGTACGGGTTACCCCGGCTCCCCGCACCCCATCATTCCCCCGTCCCACAACCCTGCTCCAAATGGAGATATTGGCGGCACTCCTGGTCCGACAGCGAGCGCGTCACCCGTGATTCCGCCACCGCGAGCAGCTCATCGATGGGAATCACGTACAGGCGCGTCAGCCCGATCCCCGTGGTCACAGCCAGATAAACGCCATCGGGACTGAAGGCCACTTCCCGGCCGTTGTTAGCCTCGCCGGGCAGCGTAACGAGTTCCACCCCTGTCGCCACATCCCAAAGTTTGACCGCTTCATCAAAGCCTATCGTCGCCACTGTCGCGTCGTCGGGGCTGAATACAGCGTCCCAAACCACGCTGCTATGGCCACGCAGGATGGTTACCGGCTGGACATTCTCCCCGTCAATCGTCCAGATTCTGGCGACGTTATCGGCCCCGGCCGTTGCCAGAAGGCGGCCGTCGTGGCTGAAGTTCACACCATTGACCGGCGCTCCATGATCCGGCAGCGTCGTCACCGGCTCCCCCGTGGCCAACAGCCACAGCCCAACCGTGCCGTCGGTGCCGGCCGTGGCCAGCAACCGGCCGTCCGGACTGATCGCCGCCCGTTCGATAGAACTGTCGTGACCGACCCAGGCGTGTTCAAGCTCGCCCGTTTGGGTGTCCCGGACCTGAATCAGGCCGGGAGTCTCCTGACCTTCGCCGACCGTCACCAGCCAACGGCCGTCCGGAGAGAGGGCAATATCTAGTATCGGTCCGCCGTGGCCGCTAAACGTGTGCTCGGCATCGCCCGAAGCCAGATCCCAAATGACCGCGCTGTCGTTCATCGCAGAAGTCACCAGTCGCCGCCCGTCCGGACTGAATTCAACCGAGAATTTTCGCCACTCATCCGCGGCAATGGTGCCCAGAACTGCGCCGGTCCGCGCGTCCCACAAGTTCACAAGCCCATCCCAACCGGCCGTGGCTAATTGTGTGCCGTCCGGGCTGAAATCCACGCCGAACATGACCCAGGTATGCCCGTCCAGCGTCAACCACTCCCGATTGCCGGCCCGCGAGATATCCCAGGTGCGAACGGTCCCGTCATCGGCCCCGGAGGCCAACCGCTCCCCGTCCGGCGCGTAAGCCAGGTTGAAGATCACTCCCTTGTGGCCGGACAACTCAAGCACCTCCTGACCTGTCTCCGCGTTCCAGATATTAATCACCGCATCCGTACCTCCTCCGGCCAGATGAGCGCCGTCGGGGCTGAAGGCCACGGCATAGACGCGCGCCGAATCTCCGCTGAAACTTAGCAACTCATCCCCGGTAGCGGGATCCCAAACCTTCACGGCCCCGTCCCAACTGGCGGTTGCCAGCTTCGATCCGTCCGGGCTGACGGCCAGGTCGGTCAGGCGATCGCTGTGGCCTGACAGGACAAGCCGTTCCGCGCCATTGGCGACGTCCCATATCCGTGCGGTGAAATCACTGGAGGCGCTGAAAAGCTCCGCCCCATCCGGGCTGAAGGCCACATCGCGCACACTGCTTTCGTGACCGGCAAGCGTGGCGACCGCTTCGCCGGTGTTTGTCTCCCATAACATGATCGCCCCGTCCGTGCCGGCGGTCGCCACCAGCGCCGCATCCGGGCTGAACACAACATCGGTGACCTCCTCGCCATGACCGTCGAGGACGCGCTCCGGCGTGGTCAGCGTCGTCGCCTGAACCCCCGGAACCAGCTGCCAGACCATCGCCAGACCGTCGGCGGCGGCCGTTGCCAGCCGGGTTCCGTCCGGCGAGAAGGCGACGGCCGTGACCGGTGCGGTGTGGGTATCCACGACAAAAAGCAGCTCCCCACCCTCCGCATCAAAGACCGAAGCCGTGTTACCCGCGCCGGAGACCGCCAACAGGTCTCCCGCCTCGCTATAGGCGACAGCGCTGCACCATATCTCGACCTGGCATTCGCCCGGCGACGTGCCCGGCAACACCTGTTCCTGACGCAAACTCATCAGCGCCTGCCGCAAGGCCGACTCCGCCTCCGGCAGCGCAAAGCCGTCGACAGTATAGGTCAGATTGACTGCCTCCATCGCCAGGAGAATGCCAAGTTCGGCGTCCCTCCCGGTCAGGCTGAGGGCCGCCATCGACAACTCACGGGCGGACGCGAGCCGAGCGTGGGTCTCGGCGTTCTCGCGCTCCTGTTGCGCCGCCGCCACGGCCGTGGCTCGTTGCAGGGCCTCCGCCTCCGCCGTGGCACGGGCGTTGGCGGATGTCGCCGCGGCCGCCTCGGCGCTGTCGCGCTCAGCCTCAGCGATCCGGCGCTGCTCGTCGGCGATGGCTTCCTGCGTGCCGGCCACTGCCGCGTTATCTCGCGCTACGGCCGCGTTCAGTGTCGCCTGGCGTCCGGCAGCCAGGGCTACAAAAGCCAATATCGCCGCCGCGACGAGAGCGAAGGTCAGATAGACGGCGCGGCGACGCAGCCGGTCGGCGGCCTCGGCCTGCGTCTCGGCCCGCCAGCGTTCGGCCTCCGCCAGTTGTTGCGCCGTCTCCAGTTCCCGGCGGCGACGTGTCTCCTCCTCAACCTGCCGATCCTGGCGGGCCGCCAGGCTGGCGTCCAGAAAAGTCCGCTCACTATGCGATAATACCAGCGTCGTATTGGCGGCCCAGGAGGCGTATTGGTCCAGACGGGTGTGGGACAACAGCAAGCCCGGGTCGCGATCCTCGTCCAGCCATTCCTGGGTCAGGATCTGCAAGCGGCGATGTTGGTAGAGGTCGTCGCGGCTTTCTTCCAGCCAGAAGCGCAACCGCTCCCACTCCCGCAGCAACGCCTCGTGGGCGACTTCCACGGTCGGGCGCCTGTTGACCGGATCATGGTCAAGCGTCAGCAATCGATGGGCGGCATAGACGCTAATGATGTCGTCCACCAGGTCCTCATCAACGGCGACGGCATCCAGCTCCAGGCGCAGAACCCGGCGACGCGTGTCCGGCAGGGTGTCCTTGCCCTCATCAACCGCCGTCAGCCGCAGAAACATCTGCCGGATCGCCTCTCGACCGGTGTCATCCTGCTCCAGAAACAGCTCCTCGGCTCGCCGGGCAAGCGCGCCGGTGACCCCGCCGATGGCTTTGTAGGCTTGTCGGGTCAGCGTCCGGCCCTCTCGTTGTTCAAACAACTCCGTCAGGGCATATTGCAACAGGGGCAGTCCCCCCGGCTGATACAATACGTCATCGATGATCATCGCCGCCAGGCCGGTCTCGCAGGCGACCCCGGCCTGCTCCGCGGGCAACACAATGGCCTGCTCCACTTCCTCGGCCGAAAGCGGCAGGATCGTCTCCATATGGCTGCGCACCAGGTCGCCAAAGGCGGGGTAATGGAGCGGCCGGTCGTAATAGTCGGCCCGAAGGGCGATGACGACGCGAATCCGGCTGTGCGGGTCGGTGACGGCCGCCACCAATATGCCCAGGAAGTGCCGCCGTTCGGCCTCGTCCGTCGTCAGGGTGAACAGCTCTTCGAACTGGTCAATCACCAGCACCAGTTCGCTATCGTCGCGGGGCAGGAGGATATCGGCCGCGCGCAGGAGGCCATTCTCGTCCCGCTCCAGCTGCCGGCGCAGATTTCCCGGCTGGTAGGCGGCAATGCGAATCAGGCAGACCTCCAGCTCGTCCAGCGGACGTCGGCCGGGAGTCATGTGGGCTATGAACCAGCGGTCGGAACCCGGCAACTCGCCGCGCATCAGGGCTGGAACCAGCCCGGCCCTCACCAGGCTTGATTTGCCGCTGCCGCTGGGGCCGACGACGGCCAGAAAGCGGCCGTTCGCCGCCGGATTCTTGCCGTTGCTGCCGCCGGTTTTGGCGTGATTCTTCAGCCGTTCAAGCAAGCGCCTGATCAGTGATTCCCGGCCAAAATAGTTGCGGGCGTCGGCCGCCTCGAATGGCCGCAAGCCCTTATACGGGTTGACCGGCGCGGGGAGAACCAATTGCACCGAGGTCTCGCCACCCGTGCCGGCGCTCTCCTCATCATCGCCGACCAGCAGGGCAAGTTCGCGCCCGCGCAAGATCGCTTGCCGCCGGTTTTGCACCCCCAGCTTGGGATATATCTGGCGGATATACCACTTGACGGTGGACAGCTCGATGAAAAGCGCGTCGGCGATTTCGCGGTTGGCCTTCCCCTGCGTAATCAGCCGCAATATTTCCTGCTCGCGGATGGTGAGTGATTCGACCAGCGCCGCGCGTCCCAGCTCGCCCAATTGGGCGGCACTCCGGTATGCGGCCGCCATCTCCAGCACATTCTCATAACGGTGCCGGGGGTTTTTCATGGTCGCCCGCCGGATCACCGCGTTGACCTCATCCAAAACCAGGGGATCGAGCGACTCGATCGGGGGCAACGGCTCGTTGATGTGCTTGAACAACCTTTCGACGCCGGTGAGATCGGGAAAAGGGTGCTTGCCGGTCAGCGTTTCGTAGAGGGTGACGCCGAGGCAGTAGATGTCGGTCTGCGGCGTAACCTCCTGCCCGCGAGCCTGTTCCGGCGAAAGGTAATCGGGTGAGCCCACAATCGCTCCGCCTTCGCGAGTCTTGTTCGTCGGGTCGCCGATGTCCGTGGCGATGCCGAAATCAGCCAGGTAGGCGTTGCCCTCTTCATCCAGGAGGACGTTGGAAGGTTTCAGGTCGCGATGAACGACACCGGCGGCGTGGGCCGTGGTGAGTCCAAAGGCCAATTGATCCAGAAGCAAGCCGGCCGAGTTCAGGTCCCAGGGGGCAATGACCAGACTATCCTTCAGGCTACCGCCACGCAACCAGCGCATGACCAGATAGGCCCCCTGGGGGTCGCGCCAGTAATCATAGAGGGGCACGATGTGGAGGTGTTCCAGCCGGGCCACGAGTTGGGCCTCATGCTCGAAGCGGCGAATGAACTCCGGCCGGTTGGCCAATCCGGGCAGGATCACCTTGATCGCGACTTCCCGGCCCAGGGTCGTCTGATAGGCCCGGTATACCGCGCCATACCCGCCGCTGCCGATCCGTTCCAACACCTTGTAGCCTTTAATCGATTGCCCTGCTTGAAACGTCATTGTTTACTCCTTTGAAGCAACCTGGCATCACCCACCGGCCATCGTATTATAAATGACAATGGTCGTTTTTCTGTTATTTCCCTCCCAATCCACTCCCCCGATGATTCCCCCCCTTTTCCCCCCTTCCCGGAAGCGCCGTCTCGCTTTATGGTGTGCCTGTGTTGGGAACGGCCCGCGCCAAAACAACCATCGGTAACAAAGGGCAACCCCAGCCAATGAACAGGGCGGCTCGCGAACAAGAGAACCCGCCGACCGAGGTTCCGTCCGTTGCAGTCTATCGTTGCAGTCAATCAAAGAGACAGGAGACTTAGAGATGAACCGAAGAGATATCCAATTTATTGGTGCAGGCGCAATCCTCATATTGTGCCTCGCGTTGCTCGTCGCCTGTGGCGGAAGTGAACCCGCCACCCAAGCGGTCGAGCAGAGTCCGCCGGCCGAACCAACGGCCGAACCCACAGAGCCGGCGGCCGCCGCCGAAGCTGAACTGGTGCGCGTCGAAAACGGCGATGGGCCGCCTTTCTACGCCCGGTTCGGCGAGAACGAGACCTTCGGCGACAGCGAATGGGTGGCAATAGTCTTCTATCGCGATCCCGCCTGCGTGCCGGACGAGTTCAACCTGAACGATTTCTTCGACTTTCCCGGCGATGCCGGCCCCGGCGCGTTCGGGTGCCAGCCACCGACGACCGATGTCGTTGAATATTGGGCGGGTGAACCTGGTAGCGGCCCCGCCCCGGCCCTGTCGGAGATGACCGGCCGCGGCGCGGTTCCGGTGTGGTTCTTCACCAGAGCCGACATCGACGCAGCGAAGTCCGACGGGATGGTGACGATCACCGAGCTCGAAGGTCTGACGTCGCGGCGCGTGGGGTCGGCAGCGACCTTTACGGAATACCTGAAGCCCAGCCAATCGAATGCAGCCCCGCTCCTCCGGTTCATGGCCGAAGGCACTCTGGAGGACGGCGGCGCGTTCCTGGTCGATGTCAGCTACGGCGACCCGGAGGTGACTGACCATACGACAATCGAACTGCCGTAGGGAATGCCAATGGCAGGTAGCAAGTTGCAGGTGTGAGGCGCTTACCGAAGCGCCTCGCACCTGCCTGGAGCAAGTCACCTTCGCATTCTTCCCGACCGGGAATGGGTTCCTCCCCAATGTCGGCCGGACATAAAATCAGCCCCATTGCCTGTTGTGCATCACACCAAAATTATTTATCCTTTCCGCAGATCCGGTAACAAAACATAGAGGAGAACATCGATGAAACCGTTATTTGCCCGTATCAACACCGTACTGGCCTGGGTCGTTTTTCTGGGAGGGGTCTCGCTTTTCTACCTGATCGCGCTGTCCGTCTTCGGCGGGGCCGACGCATCGCTCCATGCCCGTGTTGGAGTAATCCTGTTCCTTGTAAGCCTGGTTCTGGGAATCGCGGCCCTCATCTCCCGCAGCAGCCGGCTGAACCTGATCCTGTCGATCTCGGTCCCGCTCCTGTTTTTTGTTCAGGGCTTGCTCGTCCACCTGCCACCCCTGCCGCCCGCGGTCAGGGCGCTGCATGCGCTGAACGGCCTGGCGATCATGATCATCTGCTATCTGCTGGCCAACGGCCGGGCAAAGGCGACGGTGTAGACCAAGCAATGAATAAGTTACTCCTGGCCTTAATGC
>JAGOZU010000179.1 GCA_018058545.1 Promineifilum sp.
GCCCGCGACTGGCTGCACGCCATCATCGACGAGCAACTGCGAATCTACTTCTACCAGAATCCGGTCGTGCGCGGGATGTTGGCCGATGTCGAGGAGGCGGTCATGGCCGGCGATCTGCCGGCCACAGCCGCGGCCCGGCAACTGTTGGCCCTGCTGGATGCCGGGCGCGCGCCGGGTTAGTCTCCCTCGGCCGGGGCGGGCTGCGGCCCCGAAGCCCTGAGGTTGCTCAGAGAGGAGCGGGGGATGCTCGCGTAGACGGCCAGCGCGGCGATACCCACGAAGGGGACGAGCAGCAGACTGCCCAGACCGGCGTTCAAATCGCTGTGGTCGGCGATCCGTCCCACGACCCAGGCCCCCAGCCCCGCCGGCAACCAGCCCAGCCCCATGACCATGGCCGAGGCGAAGCCGATGTTGTTCGGCCAGGCCTCTTGCGCCAGCACAATCGTCACCGGGAAGGACGCGCCAATCATCGCCCCAACGAAGGCAGCCGCGGCGATTTGCGGCAGCCCGCTCAGATGCATCATCAGCCAATGCCCGACGCTGATGAAGAACAGACTCACGCCGATGACCCGCAAACGGCCGAAGCGATCCGACAGCGAGCCGCCGAACAGGCTGCCCAGACTGACGGCCACCATGAAGATGGCCAGAGCCGTGCCGGCCATGGCCAGCGATTGGCCGTTGCCCTGTAGCCATTCGGGCAGGTAGGTCATCAGGGCCAACTGGTAGTAGCTGCGCGCGCCGGTGACGGCGATCATCGCCAGGAGCGCGATCATCGCGGCCATGGGGACCTTCCGCTGCGCTGTTCCTTCGGCTTGGAGTGGTCGCGCCGGCAGGGGGACGTGGCGCAATTGTCGATGCAGCAACCCGGCCGTCAGAAATGTCAGGGGGATGACCACCAGCGTGGAGGCCAGGCCGAACCAGACGAGGGCCAGACCCACCAGCGCCGGGCTGAGGGCCGAGCCGAGGTTGCCGCCGACAGAGAAGAGAGACATAGCCCGGCCGCGGTTGGCGGCCTCCGTTTGCGAGGCCAGCGCGGCCGCGGGCGGGTGGAAGGCGGCCGAACCCAGCGCGGCCAGCACGAGCAGGACGGCCAGCGTGCCGAAGGACGGCATCAGGCCGACGATTCCCATCAGACAGCCGCTCCAGATGAGGCTGAGGATGACGATCCGGCGCGGGTCGCCCCGGTCGCTGAGCCAGCCGAACAGCGGCTGGCCGATGGTTCCCGATAGCGCCGAAGCCAGGGCGACCGTCCCGATCTGGCTATAGGTCAGTCCCAGCTTGGGGATGAGCAGGACGTAGATGACGGGCAAATAGTTGAAGGAGGCTTCAAGGATCAGGTGGGCCAGCGACATCGAAGGCGCATAGCCCGACAGCCATGGCCCCAGACTCGGCCCCAGGCGCGCCCGGAGAGCCGACGCGAGATGGAGATTCATATAAATTCCCTGACTTCGCCCCACAGCGCCTCATAGGCGCGGGCGGCGGCCGAACGCGGGGCGAACTCGGCCACCGGGGCGCGTCGCTCCGCCATGCGCTCGATGTCCCCCGCATAGGGGACGGTCGTGAACAGATAGCGGCCTTCGTGGCGGGCGTCCACGAGGTTGCGATGGAGCTTCTTGCGCCGGTCGACCATACTATAGAAAGCCAGCGTCCTCAGCCGCGGCAGGTCTTCATGGGCCAGGAACTCATCGATTAGCGTCAGCGCGCGCAGCGACAACCCCGCGGGAATGACCGGCACCAGCAGCACATCGGCCGCCCCAAATACGCTTTCAGCCGACAGGCCCAGCCCCGGCGGGCAGTCAAGGAACACCGTCTCGTAGTCAGCCCCCAGCGGCGACAGCAGCTTGCGGAACTGGCGCTCCGGCCGCTTCTTCTCGCTTAGCTCCAGGTCCAGCCGCCGGTGGGAAAAATCGGACGGCAATAGCTCCAGGTTGTCGTAAGCAGTGGGTTTGATGAGATCGTAGACAGGCTTCTTGTTGCGCAACAATGCCTTGCGGCCGCCCTTCAGCCGGGGATCGATCTCCAGGCACCAGGAGGCCGCGCCCTGCGGGTCGAGGTCCCAAAGCAGCGTGGCCTTCCCGTCGCGGGCCGAGAGATAGGCCAGGTTAACCGCCGCGGCCGTCTTGCCCACGCCGCCCTTGAGGTTGTAGAGCGCGATTACTTTCATCCGGTTAATTATGGCATGGTCGCGGGAAAAGCTCAATAAAGCGATGGCGTTGCGCCAGGTTGGTGACCGCTCCCGGTTGAACATCAACTGTGGGCGATCCGGCTTGTCGCCACACCTGATTGCCTGTAAACTGAAGCCTTATCTATGCCGCCGCGCGCTCACTTATTGCTCCTGATCGTCGTCCTGACGACGGTCGCCTGCGGGGGATTCAGTCCGGTGGCCATTGGCGCGGCGAATCCCGTTCCCCAGCCATCGCCATTGCCCACGACCGCGCTCGTGGATACCCCAACCCTGGCGCCGACGGCGACCCCTACACCCGCCGATACCCCATCGCCCACGCCGACGGCGACGGCGACGGCGACGCCGACCCCGACGGCGACAGCCACCCCGACGGAGACGCCATCGCCCACGCCAACTCGCGATCCGGCGACGCTGGTCAACGGTGTGCCGGTCGAGGATTTCATCATCATGCCGCCCGAGACGCAACAGCACGTCCGCGAGATCTTCGCTCGCGGGCAGGAGTTGGGCCGTAACCCGCATCGTTTTTCCAAGCTCGGCGACAGCACCTCGCTGACCAGCCAGTATCTGGCCCGTTTCGATCAGGGCCGCTACAACCTGGGCATCTACGCGGCCTTGCAGCCGGCGGTGGACTATTATCGAAAGTCGTTCCAGCGCTTCGGCCTGGCGACGCGCATCGGCCTCCATGCCTGGACGTCGTTTCGCCCCGGCGAGGCCGATCCCGTACATTGCGCGCCTGAGGAGCATATGGTGGCCTGCGAGTTTCGCCAACACAACCCGGCCGTCCTGCTCATCCGGCTGGGGACTAATGACGTGGCCGAAGGGGACGCCTTCGAGCGCGCCATGCGTCATGCCATCACCTACAGCATCGACAACGGCGTCATCCCCGTTCTGGTCACCAAATCCGACCGGCTGGAGGGGGACGACCGCCACAACGTAACCATGCGCGCCCTGGCGGCCGAGTATGCCGTGCCGCTGTGGGATTTCGACGTCGTGGCCGGCACCTTGCCCGATCGTGGTCTGGGCCATGACGGCGCGCATGGTTACGTTGTGGCGGTCGTCCCC
>JAGOZU010000036.1:0-6980 GCA_018058545.1 Promineifilum sp.
AGGAATCCTCCAGCTTTACCAAACGCGGCGGCTACGTCGGCATCACCCGCGAACTGCTCAAAAACTCCGACATCGCCAAGCTTCAGGCTATCCCCCGCGCCCTTGCCACAGCCGCCATTCGCAGCCTCAGCGCGGCCGTTTCCGAAATCTTCACCCAGGCATCCGGCACAGGCCCAACCCTTGCCCAGGATTCCACCGTCCTGTTCCATTCCAATCACGGTAACGTCAACACAACCGCCATCGGCACCGACGCCGCAGCATGGCGAGCCGCCCGTTACGAATGTTTCCTTCACACCGACGTCAACAGCGGCAAACCCCTCGGCATCTTCCCGCGCTTCCTTCTGGTTCCCGCCGAACTCTACGACGTCGCCCTTTCCATCCTCGGCTACGGCGAAGGCATGCCCACCACCTACGCCCCCGAAGCCCAGGACAGAGGCTTTGCCGACCCGCGAGCGGTTCCCCTTGTCGTTCCCGACTGGACAGACGCCACAGACTGGGCCTACATCGTGGATCCCAAAGTCTTCCCCGTCATCCAGATGAGCTACAGCCAAAACCCAGGCGGCCGCAACCACCCCGCCCCCGAACTCTTTGCCGTCACCGGCGAGACCAACGGCCTGTTGTTCACCAACGACACATTGCCCATCAAGGTCCGTGACGAGTTCGCCGTTGGTGTCAATGGTCCCCGTGGCATCGGCAAGCGTAACGTCGCCAACTAACGTACAGACGTTTCGCTGAAACGTCTCACAGGAGATCTACCATGCAAGGAACCAAATTCACCATCCCCGTACACCTTCACGGCACACTTGCCGCCAATGCCTCCGGCCGCTTTGCCCTGCCGTGGGATTGCTCCCTGATCGCCGTGTCATCCGTCGCCAGTAACAACAGCGACGCTACCTTACTTGTTGGAACAACCGCCGACGACGACGCCTATTTAACCGCAGCAACCATTGGAGACAGTGAAGTACCCGTAACCAAAGGCCGCAGCGACTTCGTCGGCGGAGAATATCCGCACCTTGCCGCCGGAACCGTCCTCGAATGGCTCCTCGATTTCGACGGTTCCGCCGGCACGGCCGCCCAGAACGTAACCATCGTCTTCTGGTTCACCGAGGGTTAACCGGCTGACCTCCGCAGCCGTTAGCTGACAGTCTCTCCTCTCACCCCAGCCCGTCGGGAATGTGCCCCCACCGACGGGCTGGCGGAGGGACTATAGCAGACTTGCCAGTCCGCCGTGGAGCAGACAATCCTGTCTGCCACTTTGAGATTAAATTATGAACTACACAGAACTAATTACCGCCGCCGCCCAAAACCTCGGCATCCACGAAGGCGACATCCTGGCCGTCACCATCGATAACGCCAAAGAAACCATCACCATCATCACCTGGAACTTCGCCAAGTCCCACGTCCCGTTTCCCAAACTGCCCAAGACAAAGAAAGTAAAAGCAATCAAGACCGAATGACCCACCTCGAAATCGTCCGCGACCTCACCAAAGCCCAGACCATCACCATCACCATCCGCGATCTGGACTTCACCCAACCCCCAGCGGCCGAAATCGAATTAACCATAGAACCGGAGGAAGCAGAAGAAATGACCACGTTCAACACATCCGTCGCCGCTTCCTCCGACGACGCCCGCCAGTCCGGCAGTTCCGGCACAATGAACCTCACCGGTTCCACAATCAACAGCGGAGCCACAAACACATGGATCGGCCTCCGTTTCACTAACGTCACCATCCCCGCCGGCAGCACAATCAACAGCGCCTACATCAGCGTCCGTACCACCACAGAAGACGACCCCGACCTTGACATCTACGGCGAAGATACCGACGACGCCGCCACCTTCACCACCACCGATAACGACATCAGCGGCCGCACCCTCACCACCGCCAAAGTCAACTGGACAGCCACCAACATCGGCACAGCAACATGGTGCAACAGCCCGGACATCGCCACAGTCATACAGGAGATAATCGACCGCGCCGGATGGAGCAGCGGTAACGACATCGCCATCATCCTCGACACCCTAAGCGCATCAGGCATGATCATCAGAGCCTACGACGGCGGAACCGGAGACTACCCGTCTATCACCATCGACTACACCGCACCATCATCCGGATCCAATCCCAAGACCGCCCGCATCAGACTAACTACCAAAGTTGGAGGAACCCTCGCATGACCTACCAACCCCGCCTGACCGTCTTTGAACCCCGCCGTCCCCTAACGCCCGAAGAGGACGACCGCATCAGAGAACTGCACGAAGCAGGCTTGACGCCCCATCAGATAGGCCAAGAGATCAACCGCGCCCACCCCATCATCTATCGCCGCTTGCGAGCCATGGGTTTCCTTCCGGCAGAAAAGAAACACAAGAAGCCCAGACCCCCCGCAGCGGCCGCGGCCGAATCCGGTTGCAAACGTTGTACAATCACCCTGGCCAAAACACCCCGACCGTCAGCCCGCGGCCTTTGCTGCTACTGCCTGGAAGAAGGACACTAAACCATGATGTACCTCGGAGATTACGCCGACGACGAAACCGTCCATTTCATGTGGAGCACAAACGCGGCCGACGGCAGCAGCATAACGCGAGCCACTAACGGCACGATCTCCGTTTACAAAGACGATTCCACGACCCAGACCACCACCGGAGTAACCGACACCGAGGACTTCGACACCCTCACCGGCATCCACCACTGCAAAATCGTAACAACCGACGCCTTCTACACCACCGCCACAGACTACACCGTCGTCCTGTCGGCCGCCACCATCGACGGCAAGACCGTTAACGCCGTCCTTGCCCACTTCAGCATCCAAAACCGCTACATGCGCGGCACAGACAGCGCCAACACCACAACCCCGCCCACGGCCGGAGCCGTGGCCGATGCAGTCTGGGACGAAGCCATGAGCGGCCATCTCACAGCAGGAACAACCGGAGAGAAACTAAACACAGTCTCAACACCCCCCGCGGCCGCAACCATAGCCGACGCCGTATGGGATGAGGCGATCTCCGGACACCTGACCGCAGGCACAACCGGAGCCATACTCAACAGCGCATCAGCCCCCACAGCCGGAGAAGTCGCCGACGCCGTTTGGGACGAAGCGGCCGCAGGCCACACCACAGCCGGAACCACAGGCAAAGCCCTTGCCGACGCCGGAGCAGCCGGAGATCCCTGGAATACGGCCGTTCCCGGCGCCTACACAGCAGGGAAGGCGGGTTACATCCTCGGAACCTACCTCGACCAAGCCGTCAGCACCATGAACCAGTCCCCAGGCGCGGGCGCGATTGAATTTACCTACACCCTAACCAATGCCGACGACGCCACACCCATCGCTAACGCCGACGTATGGGCCACGTCAGACCTTGCCGGAAACACCATCATCGCCTCAGGAACCACTAACGCATCAGGCATCGTAACCTTCTGGCTTGACGCCGGAACCGTCTACATTTGGCGAGCCAAATCCGGTTGGAACTTCACCAACCCCGACACGGAGACCGTATCATGAGTGGAGCAGGAACAGGAACCCCAGCCGTCAGCCCGTCCACCGTCACAGCCCAGGAACTGATCGACGACACCATCCGCCCAGCCCTCGACGACGCACTCGCGGCCGAATTTACCGACACCGAACTGTTGTCCTTCCTCAACGAAGCCGTCAGGGAATACACCCAGCATTTTCCCCGCATCGCCGAGACGATCATCGCCGCAGTGGCGGGCGAGACCCGCTACGCGTTGCCGTGGGACGCGACGGCCGTCATCAGCGTGGAGCATCCCGTCGGCAACGACCCGCCCACCTGGCTGAGGCGCTGGAGCAAGCGGGCGGCCGGCTTCGCCCACATCCGCGCCTACGACATCGAGTGGACCCACGACCTGACGGTCGCGCCGGTGCTGCTGCTAAGCTCCGCCCCGGAGGCGGGAACATCGCTGGCCGTGCGCACCATTCGGCCGCACGACAGCGCATTAACGGCCTCGTCCAATCTGACCGTTCCCGCGCGGCATCACCACGTGCTGATCCAGTACGTCCTTTTTGCCGCCACCCGCCGGCTCCAGGCGCGCGAACAGGCTGAGCCGACCAACAACAGCAGCCTGCTGATGGCCCAACTGGCGAGCAACACCCGCCGCCTGGAACTGGCCTACCTCAACGCCCTCAACCGCATCCTGTCGCAGCAATTGGGCGAAGGCGAGATATTCAGCTGGGATTGGTAATCCGTCATTCGTCATTCGTAATTCGTAATTCGTAATTCATAATTCATAATTCATAATTATTCGCCATGATTAAACGAATCCTGCTGCCGGGCAGCACCGGGACGGTAGACGATCGGACGGCCGGGTCGGGGGCAGGCGGCCGCTTCAGCGAGGACGAGTTGGGGGCGCTGTCGGACCTGGCCCGCTGGTGGCGGCACCGGCTGACGCGCGACGACTCGGCCGACCCGCTGGAGAGCCACTTCGGCGGGGTGGACGCCGCGGGCACGGCGCGGACGGTGGGCCTGACGCCGCAAGAGGTGAGCTTCGGGCGGCCGCTGCTGCCGACGCGAGGGGCGGCGTTGCTGGTGGTGGCCCTGGGCGTGCCCGACCCGCCCGACGTGGGCGAGGTCTACTCCGCAACGGGGCTGTGCCATTTTTACCGGACGGATGCGGGCTGGCTGAGCCGCTACAACACGCTGGGCCGCGCGCCGTCGGATGCGACAAGCCTTGAGATTCGCGCCGCTATCGACATATCGTCCGGGCTGCCGGTCATCCGTCTGGTGGGGATTGACGGGCTGACCATCGACTGGAAGGCGGAGGCGTACCGGCTGGAAGTGGCGTAGGGGTCAGGCAAACGGGAAAGACGTCGGCGGGAACCCTGCGGCCTTTTCTCCCGGTTGCCTGACCCTTCTTTGCTTTCGCCTCCATCCATTTTCGCTATAATCGGCCCATGCCCGACCCCATAACCGAAAACACCCTCTTCTACGGCGACAACCTGCCGATCCTGCGCGAGTACATCCCGTCGGCCTCCGTCGACCTGATCTACCTCGACCCGCCCTTCAACAGCAACCGCACCTACAACGTCCTGTTCCGGCAGGAGAGCGGCGCCGAGAGCGAGGCCCAGATCGCCGCCTTCGAGGACACCTGGCACTGGAACCAGGCCGCCGAGCAAACGTTCTTCGAGCTGGTGCAGAACGCGCCGCCCCACGTGGCCCAGATGATCGACGCCCTGCGCGGCTTCATCGGCCAGAACCAGATGATGGCCTACCTGGTGATGATGGCCGCCCGGCTGGTGGAACTCCACCGCGTCCTCAAGCCGACCGGCAGCCTCTACCTCCACTGCGACCCGACGGCCAGTCATTATTTGAAGATCGTGCTGGATACGATTTTTGGAGTGGAAAATTTTCGGAATGAGATAGTATGGCAACGAACAAGCAGCCATAATGATTCAAAAAAATGGGCCGCAATCCACGATATTATATTCTACTATAGCAAAAGTCGTACCGTTACTTGGAATTACGTCACTACGGAACAAGATCCTAGTTATGTAGAAAGCTTTTATAAATATGAAGACGATAAAGGCAAGTACAGATTGCATGAGATTATTCGTACAGCCTCAATGGGGCCTAGGCCAAATCTTTCCTACGAATACAAGGGGTATAAGCCAGAATGGGGTTGGCGTGTTATAAGAGAAAAATTGGAAGTAATCGACGCTGATAATGAACTTGTCTGGAGCTCATCAGGGAGGCCATACAGAAAACGTTATTTAATAGACCACCCCGGCAAACCGATCACGACGGTCATCACGGATATTCCTCCACTTAGTCATCAGTCTGTAGAGAAACTAGGCTACCCCACCCAAAAGCCCCTCGCCCTCCTCGAGCGCATCATCAGCGCCTCCAGCAACCCCGGCGACGTGGTGCTCGACCCGTTTTGCGGCTGCGGCACGGCCGTCGCCGCCGCCCAAAAGCTCGGCCGCCGCTGGATCGGCATCGACATCACCCACCTGTCCATCGCCCTGCAGAAGTACCGCCTGCGCGAGATGTTCCCCGACGCCGGGTTCCGGGTCATCGGCGAGCCGACGACGGAGCAAGGCGCCCGGCAGTTGGCCCGCGAAGACCGCTACCAGTTCCAGTGGTGGGCGCTGTCGCTCATCCGCGCCCGGCCCTGGGGCGGCGACGCCGCCGGCAAGCGCGGCAAGAAGGGGTCCGACCGGGGCATCGACGGCCTCATCACCTTCATCGACGAGGTCGGGCCGGGCGGCCCCAAGGCCAAGCGGGTCATCGTGCAGGTCAAGAGCGGCAAGGTGAAGAGCGGCGACATCCGCGACCTGAAAGGCACGGTGGAGCGCGAGGGCGCGGCCATCGGCGTCTTCCTGACGCTGGAACCGCCCACGCGCGAGATGATCACCGAGGCGGCCCGCGCCGGGTTCTACCAAACGCCCCTCTGGAGCGCGACCCACCCCCGCCTGCAGATCCTCACCGTCGGCGACCTGCTGGCCGGGACGGCGCGCGTCGACATGCCGCCGACAGAGATGACCTTTAAGACGGCCGGCCGGGTGAAGGACGACGGACCGGAGCAAGGGGCGCTGTTCGACAGGGACGGGGATTGAGGGAGCGTGATGATCCGTAAAACCTGTATAGATTCTTTCCGGACGGGCAGGCACGGAGGAGGCGCTGATGATGTCGATTAGTCAGTTGCCGGACAGTTTGCCCATCCGGGGCATTGGCGTTGTTGAGGCTCATCAGCCCCTGAGGGTTGCCTCGCCGTTAGTGACGTTAGCGGCGTTAGTGACGTTAGGCACATGAGAAACGATATTCAATTCTGCTAAGGAGAGGGTGAGACAACCGGCTGTGGCGCATGCTTTAGCTTGCGTTCCGACTGTGGCGCATGCTTTAGCTTGCGTTCCGACTGTGGCGCATGCTTACAGCATGCGTTCCGACTGTGGCGCATGCTTACAGCATGCGTTCCGACTGTGGCGCATGCTTACAGCATGCGTTCCGACTGTGGCGCATGCTTACAGCATGC
>JAGOZU010000036.1:7080-28971 GCA_018058545.1 Promineifilum sp.
CTTACAGCATGCGTTCCGACTGTGGCGCATGCTTACAGCATGCGTTCCGACTGTGGCGCATGCTTACAGCATGCGTTCCGACTGTGGCGCATGCTTACAGCATGCGTTCCGACTGTGGCGCATGCTTTCAGCATGCGTTCCGACTGTGGCGCAAGCTTACAGCTTGCGTTCCGACTGTGGCGCATGCTTACAGCATGCGTTCCGACTGTGGCGCATGCTTACAGCATGCGTTCCGACTGTGGCGCATGCTTTCAGCATGCGGGAGGCTCGCAATCTACAGATTGTGCCACAGCCGGTTGGCGCGGCCGCCGGAAACCCGTTTCAACAGGTTTTGCCTGGCAACCTCGGAATCTATTCCGTGCTCTCGACCGCGACGGGAGCGGTCCCGGCCTCCGGTTGTTCCCCCATCACCAATTTCACACTGAACAAAATAATAACCATCCCGGCCAGCATGCCGAGGCTGAACGATTCGTGCAGGAAAAGGACGGCCCAAATCGAGCCAAAGACGGGCACCAGGAAGGTGACGCCGGCCGTGCGCGTCGGCCCCACGCGCTTGAGCAGGTAGAAGTAGAGCACGTAGGCGAAGGTGGTGGCGATGAGGATCATGGCCGCCAGCGCGGCGATGGCCGCTGCCGACGGCCGAGTGGCGGGGACGGTCATCATACCGGGGGCGGCCAGCCACACCCCCGCAGCCAGCAACTGGACGGCCGAGGCCAGGGCCGCCGGCAGGCCGCTGAAATGTTTGGCGGCATAGACGGTCCCCGCGCCGTAGCTGAGGGCGGCCAGCAGCGAAGCCAGCACGGCGATGAGGATGACGGCGCTAAACGTCAGTTGCGCGCCCCCCATCAGCACCGCCACACCCGCCACGCCCAACAGAATGCCGATGAGCTTGCGGCCGTTCAGCGATTCTGCCCCCAGCGCGGCGGCGACCAGGGCGGTGAACAGCGGCGTGGTCGAGTTCAGGATGGACGCCAGCGACACCGGCAGCCGCAATTCGGAGTAGGCGATCAGGCTGAAGGGCAGGGCGGAGTTGAGCAGGCCGACGATGAGGTAGTGGCGCCACTTCTCCCGCAGCCGCAGCGTGGTGCGCAGGTCGCCCTCGCCGTGGGTGAGGCGGGCCACGCCGAGCATGATCAGCCCGGCGCTGACCACCCGCAGCAGCATGAGGTACAGCGGGCCGAATTCGGGCACGGCCACGCCGATGAACAGAAAAGACGCGCCCCAGACGGCGCCCAGCAGCGTCAGCGCCGCGTAGTGGATGGGTTTCATTAGTTTCCTTCACCAGCCAGTGTTCCAATGGGAGTCGGCCGCATCGGCTTCGTTTGATGATTGGTAAAAGTAAAAGCGTTGGTATCTGAAGCAGAGTTCCAATCAAGCGATCAAGGTGATTCTTTTTCGATCATCCGCCTTATCCGATCAAATGCTTCATCATATTCATCAATCGACAAACAAGCTTCCAGCCCTGTAACCGATAACTTTGTTGTGCTATTAAGATAATATTCTCCTGCATGGTGTAACAAATCCGGGTAGCTTTCCTGATTATTGAGAATATCAACCTTTGCTGATTCGAGAAATACTTCCCATTTTTCTATTGTTTCAATTGGATTAATCGCGATTAAGTCACATGCGTTATCAAGCTGGGAGTTCCAAAGGACGTCCCCATACCATATAGAAGCCTCGAACCTCGAAGCTTCCCGGGTGAGATCATCAATGTCTCTATGTGTAAACACCCTGTCTACCGATATCTGACGACACAATTCTGAGATAACCTGATGCTCATTCGCAGCTAGTGCATTTTCGCTCTCATTTAACACCTTCGTAAGTATTTCCGCCCAATGACTCAGGGAAGCAGGTTCTTCTAATAATTGGGAAAAAGATTCGAAGCGGAACGTCCGTATTAGATCAATGAGAGGCGTTCGCGCCAATTTTAGATTCAGAGATATGTCCCTAACCTCTTGTTTAGCTTGTAGATTTTCTGATAATAACAAATGAAATTCGCGACATAAGTCTACTGCTTTTTGGGCTAAGTTCTGATTTCGTAGTGCCTCTTCTCTCTCAACAGCTGACAGGTAGGGGAGGTAGTCCCCCATTTTCTCATTGATCCAACCTTGTGATCGTTCGAGTGTTTCAATGCTGGCATATCTGGAGGCAGGGAAAAATAGGTCGAGTTGATGTCTTACCATGACCAGATCGTCAATCAAGGCTTTGCGACGATCATGATAGCGCTGCCTCCTTCTTAGTAATTGGTCAATAATGCGAACACTGAGCCAAACACCAAGAATTTCTGTGGCAAAATTTGGAATTAAATTAGCTTGTGGAGTGTTGCCGCTGAAATAATCGAACCTAAAAATATAGCCGAAAAGGAGTACGGTTCCAATACCGAGCGCGATTATATCAATCCAAAGCCATTCTCTTATCCAGAACTTCATGCTTCACCATTGATGGAATGCTAGACGATTCTGACAATTGCCGTTATTAGAAGTGAATCCAGGTTAGTTGTGAACGAAAGCTACTTATTCCCCCGCCAGATTGCACAATGGAAACACCGGCCGCGCGGTCCGGAGAGGCTCGCAAGGACCTACTCATCAAACAGGCCCATCTGGTAAGGGTGATCGGGGCGGCCGTCAACCTTGCGGGGCGCCGGACCGTCATCCAGCCCGTCGAGGTTGTTGATCGTCCGGGCGATTTCCGGGATGCAGTAGCTGTCAAGCTCCTCGTGAATCTGACTGGCGGTGAAGCGCAGGATTTGCCAGCCGGCGGCCGTCAGGTTGTTGTTGCGCAGATTGTCATAGGCGGCCTTTTCGGGGTTGGCGTGGTAGCTGTCGCCGTCGGTTTCGATGTCGATATTTTTCGCGACGCAATAGACCGCGAAATCGAGGACATAGTTTTGGTCGCCGGCGCTGAGATATTCCTCCCGCTCGGCCGGGATATGCCGGCGCTTCAGGGCCGCCCATAGCCGGTCTTCCAGCGGGCTGCCGTGATAGAGATCGTTGATCTCGACCGCGCCGGTGAATTTCTCCCAGGTGCTGGCGATGAAGGTGATGCGCCGGGCGCGACGACTGAAGATGGGTTCGGGCAGCTGCTGCAAGGGACTCAGCTCAAGCCGGTAGTAGGTCTTCGCGCTTTTGATGCCGTCGGGTTCGTTGGGGAACAGGTCGCGGCGGGTCACCCGGCGAATACCGATGACATCGGCGTAGTAGCGGACGGAGTAGGCTTCTTCGGCGAATATTTTGGTCTGGTAGAAGGCCAGGCGACGCGGCGGCCAGCGTCCTTTCAGGAACCTGCCGACGCCGGCCACGGGGATGCGGTACCAGTGGTCATCGGCGGCGTAGTGGAAGTCGCGCGGGTCGTTGAGGATGGCGACGAGGAGTTCGCCGGGGGTGGGGGCCTGGGGGGATTTCACCCTGTATCACCAGACAATAGCAAGCCCGGATCTTCCCAAGGCTCGATCGCGACTTAATAGAGGGATGTAATCGGTCATCCGATGTCGGCGCGAGGGAAGTTGGACCACATTTCATAACGCATCTCGGCGATGTCTTCGGCCGAAATGTCGATCCCTTTCCAAAGGCCACGCAGGGATTGACGCGGCCCGCCGGTCTGAAGGTCGCGCTCAAGTTGGGGGGCGACGCGCTCGATGAGCCGCATCTTGTCGAGCGGTGACAGTTGTTCGGCCAGCTTCAGGACGTGATCGAGGGTGACGGGTTCGGTCATCGGGTATCTCCATTGCCGTTCATAGTATAGCGCAAGTTGTGGAATTTTTGGATATCGATGGGGCCGAACGTCGAAGCGCTAATGACCAGACGGATGAATCGATCAGTACGTTCACGATCGGCGGCGCTGGGCTTTGTAGTCGTAGTCGGGGGCGCAGTCGATCATGCCGAAGAGGGCGAGGATCTGCTCTTGCCGACGACGGATGATATATTCCTGCAAGGCGGCCGTGATGGCTTCGACGTCGGCCTTGTGGTGGCCGACATTTTTGGCTTCACGGATGAGTTGGTCGTCCAGTTTTGCCTCGCGCAACATGATTCACCTCGGATCGTTCTTCAGGGATTATTGTATCACGGAATGGCGAGTGACGAGTGACTTTGTAGGGGTCTGGCAACCGGGGATCGCCTTGTCTGGGTGACCGGGGCCTTGTCTCCCGGTTGCCTGACCCTTCTGCGCGGCCGAAGGGGGCGGACAGGGGCGGGTGCGACAGGCAGCCTGTCGTCCAAACCCGCCCGTACAATAGGTCGAAGAGGGGCGAGACAACCGGCAACCCGTGGCGCAAGCTTTCAGCTTGCGAGCCGTAGCGCAAGCCTTAGCTTGCGAGCCGGAAAAGAGGAGCGAGACAACCGGCGACGGGCCGGCCGTTGGCCGGGAGGGGGATCGCAACCTGACAGGTTGCGCCACAGCGAACAGGTTGTTCCACAGGAGTTGCCTGACACTTCTGCATCTGATTGATGTACAATTCAGGTCTATGACACCACTACCTCTCATCCCCCGCAGCGTGTTCTTCGGCAATCCCGACCGGGCCAATGTGCGCGTCAGCCCCGACGGCGAGCGGCTGGCCTGGCTGGCCGCGCGTGACGGCGTGCTCAACGTCTGGGTGGCCCCGCGCCAAAATCCCGCCGACGCCCGCCCCGTCACCCGCGACACCGGCCGCGGCATCCGCTTTTTCGAGTGGGCCTACAGCGGCGACCACCTCCTCTACATCCAGGACCTGAATGGCGACGAGAACTGGCGCGTCTATGCCGCCGATCCGGCCACGGACGAGACGCGCGACCTGACGCCCATCGACGGCGTGGCGGCCCAGATCATGGGGCTGAGCCACCGGCGGCCGAACGAGGTCCTGGTGCGGCTCAACGACCGCGACCCGCGCTGGCACGACGTCTATCTGATTGACATAACAACCGGCGAGCGGCAACTGGTACTGCAGAACGACCGCTTCATGGAGCTGACGGCCGACGACGACCTGCGCCTGCGCACGGCGAGCGAGATGACCTCCGACGGCGGAATGGCGATCCATGTCCCCGACGGCTCGGGCGGCTGGCGTCTGTGGCAGACGGTGCCGATGGAGGACACCCTCTCCACGGCCGTCCTGGGCCACGATGCCAGCGGCGAGCTGGTCTATATGATCGACAGTCGGGGGCGGGACACCGGCGCGCTCTACGTCGCCGACCCGGCCGGAGGCGAGCGCCGCCTGCTGGCCGAGGACGCCCGCGCCGACGCCGGGGAGGTGCTTTATCATCCCACCGAGCGCACCCTGCAGGCCGTCTCCTTCGACTATACCCGCCCGGAGTGGCGCGTGCTCGATCCGGCCATCGCCGGCGACCTGAGCTATCTGGCCACGCTGGCCCGCGGCGATGTGGTCATTCCCAGCCGCTCGCTCGATGACCGCTACTGGGTGGCGGCGCTCAAGGTCGACGACGGCCCGATGCGCTACTACCTCTATGACCGGCAGGCGGGCGCGGCCGATTTTCTGTTCACCGACCGCGCCGAGCTGGAGGGGTTGCCGCTGGCGCGCATGCACCCGGCGGTCATCCCGGCCCGCGACGGCCTCAATCTGGTGGCCTACTACTCGCTGCCGCCCGATTCGGCGGTCGGGGACGGCGACCGGCCCGCGCGGCCGCTGCCGATGGTGATGGTGCCGCACGGCGGCCCGTGGGGACGGGACTTTTGGGGCTACAATGGCTGGCATCAATGGCTGGCCAATCGCGGCTATGCCGTGCTGTCGGTCAATTTCCGCTCGTCCACCGGCTTCGGCAAGGCGTTCATCAACGCCGGAGACCAGCAGTGGGGCGGGGCGGTGCTGGAAGACCAGCAGGACGCGGTGGCCTGGGCCGTGGCGCAAGGCATCGCCGACCCGCAGCGCGTGGCGGTGATGGGCGGCAGCTTCGGCGGCTATTCGACGCTGGCCGGGCTGGCGTTCTATCCCGAGGTGTTCGCCTGCGGGGTGGATATCGTCGGGCCGTCGAGCCTGATCACCTTGCTGGAATCGATCCCGCCCTATTGGCAGCCGATGATCGAGTTGTTCATGAAGCGGGTGGGGGATTTGCGGACGGAGGAGGGGCGGGCGCTGCTGCTGGCCCATTCGCCGCTGACTCACGTCGACCGCATCGCCCGGCCGCTGCTCATCTTCCAGGGGGCCAACGACCCGCGCGTCAAGCAGGCCGAGTCGGACCAGATCGTGGCCGCGCTGCAGGAGCGGGGCGTGCCGGTCGTCTATGCCGTCTTCCCCGACGAAGGGCACGGTTTCGCCCGGCCGGAGAATAACGTGGCCTATACGGCCGTGGCCGAGACGTTCCTGGGGCGCTATCTGGGCGGCCGCGTGCAGCCTATTGGCGATGACACGGCGGGCAGCAGCATGACCGTGCCGGTTGGCGCGGAGGAGGTGCCGGGGTTGTCGCCGAGCTAAAAACTGACGAGTGAGCGCATTAACCGCCGGCCGGACTGTCGGTCGGCAACCATTTCCACATTATCGCTATTCTCCCTTGGGAGATCATCACGAGGCAAGGACATGCAAGACAGCAATCACTTTTGGCTACTGGCAACGGCCCTGGGTTCCGGGGTCTTCTGGCTCATCGCCTACATCCTCATCATCTACCGCGGGTTCAAGGACCAGACCTACGGCATGCCGATCGTGGCCTTCATCGGCAACATCGCCTGGGAGTTCATCTTTGGGCTGGGCATCGAGCGGGGTTGCGCGGCCAGCTGGTCGTCGTGCCCCGCGGCCATCATCCAGGCCCGCAACTTCATCTGGCTGCTGTTCGATGTCGTCATCCTGTATACCGTGCTGAAGTTCGGCCGTCGCTACTTCACCGGCTTCTTCTACAAGTATTTCCACGCCATCGTGCTGGGCGGCATCGTCGTCACCGGGCTGCTCATCTACGCCATCGTGCAGGAGTTCTGGATCAAGAACATCTGGGGCGTTCAGGTGGGCGGGACGACGCCGGAGTTTCTGCCGCTGACGCTGCAGGGCGGCAGCTACTACACCGGCTTCGGCCTCAACTTCATGATGTCGATCCTGTTCGTCTTCATGATCTACCGGCGAGGCAATGTGGACGGGCAGTCGGTCTACATCGCCCTCGGCAAGTGGTTGGGCACGGTGGCGGCCTATGGCTTCATGCTGGCCGACGGCATCCAGACGCCGGTTGTGAATATCCTCTACGCAGTGGTGTTCGTCTTTGACGTGGTCTACATCAAGATGGTCTACGACAAGTGTCGCGAGCAGGGGATCGATCCCTGGCGGCGGCCGTAGGCGCGGGTGGACAGTAGGGGTCAGGCAACCGGGCAATCATCGCCAGGGAAACGCGCGGCGTTCTTTCCCGGTTGCCTGACCCTTCTGCGCGCGGATCGCAACCTGACAGGTTGCGCCACAGCAGGTTGGGCCACAGTTCGTTGTGGTGGGCGCGGGGATCGCAACCTGACAGGTTGCGCCACAGACGGCAGGTTGCGCCACAACCGGCAGGTTGCGCCACAGCCGGCAGGTTGTGCCACAGCCGGCAGGTTGTGCCACAGCTGAGTTGGTCGGGCGCGTCAGGCCAACAGGTCTTGGGTCAGGGCGGCCTCGTAGGGCATGCCCAACGCTTCGGCCTGGGCCAGGCTCTTTTGCCACAGCTTGGCCGCCCGCCGGTCGTCGCCCGACAGCCGCGCCAGCCGCCCCTCGGCCCGCAGCGACCGCGGCCGGGCGAAGGCGTAGGTGCGGGCATAGCCGCGCAGGGCCTTGGCGGCCGTTTTGGCTTCGGCGGCCGTCGCCTCGCCGCGCTCGCCCAGCGCCAGCAGCACCTCGGCCGGGGTGGCGAACACCTCCAGCAGGTCGAACTTCGTCCGCGCCCGGTCGATGGCGGCCAGCGTCGCCTCGGCCGAACCCCTCGCCGCGGCCCAGTCGCCCCGACGCAAGGCCCAGGCGGCGTTGACGGCATGCCACAGCCGCTCCTCCACCGCCATCATCTCCGGGTTTTCATCCATCACGCTCCGGGCCGCCTCCAGGCAGTCATGGGCGGCGGCGTCCTCGTTCAGCGTCAGGAAGTTGAAGAACTGCCCGCCGCGGCCGCGCACCTGATGGCGAGTGTCGCGGCTGCGCAAGGCCACGGCGTACAGCTCGGCCCACAGGTCGCGCGCCCGCTCCAGTTGGCCGCGGCATTGGGCCACCTGCGGCCAGACCCAGGCGGCCACCGCCCAGCGTCGCCAGTCGCCCAGTTTCGTGTAGAAGTTCAGCGCCTCGTCGATCTCCTGCTCCGCGCGCGACCAGTTGCCCACCCACAGGCTTTGGCAGGAGAGGGGGACACGACTCCAGGCCCGCGCCGGGAGATCGTCGACGTCGCTCTCCAGGGCCAATGCCCGTGCCCGGTAGCCGTCGGCGACCTTGTGAAGCCCCAGGATGCTGACGGTGGAGCACATGACGGCGCAGCCGCGCATCAGTTCCGGCGACGGTCCGGCCCGCTCGGCCAGGGTGAAGCCGGTCATGGTGCAGTAGAACGAGGTCAGGAAGTCGCCCAGGTTGTAGTAGGTCTCGGCCGCGCCTTCCAGCACTCGCGATGCCTCCAACAGGGCGGCCCGCTCATCCGGCACGGCATGGCCGATCGACCGGCCGGGAAACAGTCGATGGCCGACCAGTCGGGTCAGCGCAACGCCCACGCCCAGCCCGCGCCCGGCGGCCGAACGGGGCAGGGGACGCCCCAGCAGCTCCAGCGCCGCGGCATATTCGGCCAGGGATTGCCCGATCTGCGTCAGCCGGTAGTGGGCATCGCCCATCAGTCGCCGGCGTTGGGCGCGCTGCAGGGCGGGGGTGTTTTCGGCGCTGAGGACCTCGGCTTGCTCCAGGAAGCGGATCGCCTCCTGGTTGGCGTAGTCGCGGTGGGCGTTAAGCCCGGCCTTCTCGTAATAGACGGCGGCCTTGTCGCGATTGCCGGCCATGCGCCAATGGTGGGCCAGCAGCGGCAGGAAGCCGGCAGGGTCGTCGCCGGCATGCTCCTCGTGCCAAACGGCCGCGCCGCGATGCAGCTGTCGCCGCTGGTCGGACGTCATCAGCCCGTAGACTACCTCCTGCGTCACCAGATGCTTGAAGATGTAGGCCAGATTCGGCTCCGGTTCATCCATCGGGGTGATGTCCAGTTGCTCCAGCCGCCGCAATTGTTCATGCAGCGCGGCCTCATCCAGTTCGACGGGATAGATATCGTCCAGCAGGCGAAAGGCGAAGATGCGGCCGATCACGCTGGCCACCTTGACCGTCAGTTGGTGGGCGACCGGGAGCCGGTCGATGCGGCTGGTGATGACGCTCTGGATGGTGTTGGGGAAGTCGAGGGCCTCCAGATCGGCGCCTTCGGCCAGTCGCGCCTGGTCGCCGTCGATGACCAGCAGGCCGGTGTCGCGCAAGGCGTAGGCCAGTTCCTCGCTGAAGAACGGGTTGCCTTCGGCCTTGTTGTGGATGAGTTGGGCGATGGCCGGGGGCAGGCGGCCGATGCCCAGCCGGCGGCAGACCAGTTCCTCCACGGCCGCGGGCGACAGGCTGTCGAGGGAGATGTGGCGCGCGCCGGGCAGGTTCTGCAGCTCGCGAAATATGGGCGGAGCGTCGTCGCCCATCACGCGCGTGGCGATGACCGTCAGCAGCGGGCTGATCTCGCGCCGGACGCGGTCGAGCAGCGCCCACGACACTGAATCGAGCCAATGGGCGTCGTCGAAAACCAGCGCTACCGGCCGGGATTGGGCCGCACCGCACAGCAGCTCCAGTATCAGTCGCTGGGTGTGCTCCTGGCGCAGTTCGCCGGTCATTTGGCCGGTGAGTTCGGTCTCCGGCAGGTCGAGGGGCAGGATGGTGGTGAGCAGCGTGGCCAGCGGCCGCGACTCCGGCGACAGGCGACCCAGCAGCGCCTCCTGCCGGGCGGCGACGGACATTTCCTGATCTCCGGCGGCCGGTTCGGCCAACAGTCGCTCCAGGATCGGCCGCCAGGCGAAGTAGGGCGTGGAGCGTTCGACGGATTCGCCGTAGCCCGACAGCAGCAGCGGCGACGGTTCGGCCGCGGCCGCCTTGCGAGCCAGCTCGCGCAGCAGCAGCGATTTGCCGATGCCCGGCGCGCCATCGACGATCACGACCGGCGATTGGCCGCGGCCGAGCTGGGCCAGGGCTTCGTCCAGCGCGGTACGCTCGCTCTCTCGCCCGGCGATGACGGCCGCGGCAACCGGCGTCCGGCCGCCGGTCGTCTGCTTGCGGGCCAGCAGCTCCGACGCGGTAAACGGCTTGGCGATCCCCTTCAGGGTCAGCGGCGGCAGGGCGTTGGTGACGAAGGAGCCCTGGATGGCCTCGGCAATGCGGGGGGAGATGAGGATTTGCCCCGGCTCGGCGGCGGTCATCAACCGGGCGGCCAGGTTGACCTCGTTGCCCATGATGGCGAAGGCGCGTCGGGCGGCCCCGCCGTAGCTGCCGCTATGGGTCAGTCCCTGACTGATGCCGATCTGCAGCGACCTTGGAAAGTCCAGCTCGCCGATCAGGCAGTTGATCTCCAGGGCGGCGGCGGCGGCGCGGGCGGCGTCATCCTCGTGGGCCAGCGGCGCGCCGAAGGCGGCGTAAAAATAACTGCCCTTGTCGCCGACAGTGATCTGCAACAGGTAGCCTTCAAAGTGGTCGAGAATGGCCTGGGTGCGGCGCGTGAAGATATCCAGCCGGGCTTCGGCGGTCTCGTCGGTGTCGTAATCGATGCCGCCGAACTTGATGAACAAGGGGACGGCGGGGCGTATCTCGGCCAGAAACGTCTCTGTGGCCTGCCGCAGATGCTCATAGACGGGCGGCAGCAGCCACGGCCGGGCGGTCTCGTCGTCCAGAATGGGGATGACTCGCGGCGGGGGCGGCGGCGCGGGGTTGGCCGGCGGGGCCAGCAGCGCGAAGCGCCGGCCGCCGGCTTCCGGCCGGGCGATGACGACGGGTGGCGAGGTGAGGGCGGCCAGGGTGTCGTCGGTCACGATGACCTGGCCACTGGCGGCCAGCTTCTCGGCGGCCGACATGCGGTCGATGGTGGCTCCGGCCAGCGCCTCCATGACGTAGGTTTGCGGGTCGCCCACGAGGAGGCGTCTCACCGGCCCGGCGGCGACGGCCACCTTGATGCTCAACGGGAGGGTCGTGCCCGCGGGGGTGATGATGGCCTCCATGCGGGTGATCTCGGCCTGCAGGGCAAAGGCCGCAGCCACGGCGCGATCGGCCGCGGAGGAGACGACGGGGTCGCCATCGCCGCTGTCGCTCTCGTCGAACCAGCAGGTGATGGCGTCGCCGCTGAAGCCGATGACGTTGCCGTAGTAGCCCCGGATGGTGTCGATGAGGACGGAGAAGACGCCGTTGAGGTGACGGATCAGCTCCTCGGTGCCGCGTCGTGACCCGAGATCGTGGCGCAGGGTGGCCGTCAGGGGGGTGAAGCCGGAGATGTCGGCGAACAGGGCGGCCCCCTGGGCGCGATTGGGCAGCGGGATGCCGGCGCTCAATGCGCGACGGCGGTCGTCAGGCAGGAAGGCGGACAGCGGTTCCATATGCGTTGTTGGCTGCGTTGTATGTTCAGGTTGCGGGCGAGGATTCCCCGGCCGTCACGGGTTCCTGGCGGGTTCGGCGGTGGCGGTGAAGGGAAGCCTTCCGCCACTATCATAACATGGAATTAGAGGGATTTCCAGAGGTAAATTGACAAATTCCCGAAGAGGGGCGAGACAACCGGCAACCCGTAGAGCAAGCTTTCAGCTTGCTGAAAAGGGCGAGACAACCGGCGACCTGTGGAGCAAGCTTTCAGCTTGCTGAAAAGGGCGAGACAACCGGCGACCTGTGGAGCAAGCTTTCAGCTTGCTGAAGGGGCGAGACAACCGGCAACCTGTGGAGCAAGCTTTCAGCTTGCCGAAAAGGGGCGAGACAACCGGCGACCTGTGGAGCAAGCTTTCAGCTTGCTGAAAAGGGCGAGACAACCGACGATCTATTTTCCCAACACTACGACCACTACAGTTGGGCTTCCGGCCCTATGATTCGGCTGACGGACGACCCCAGGCGGATCTGCCCCGCGGCCCGTCGTCGCTCGATCTCGGCCGCCAGCGCGGCCGACAGCAGGCGGTCGTCGTGGATGGGTTGCGGGCCGAGGGGGGTGTCGACGCGCTCCCGCGCGGCCACGCCCCAGCGCAGGTCGTGGTCGAAGCGGCCGCCGACGGGCAGGGAGTAGCCGCAGGCCGTGGCTTGTTGCCAAAACCACCAGCCGTCCGACAGGGGTTCGTCCTCGTCGCCCGTCCAGTAGCGGAAGCGGCCGGTGTCGACCAGCGACAGGAAATCGCTGCCGAGGCGGGCCTTGGCCGAGGCGCTGCCCAGCGGCCAGGCGGTGACCGCGCCCCGCCCCAGCCGCGCCGCCAGCCAGTCGGCCAGCCCCTGGCCCACGCCCGCGGCGTCGATGAGGGTGTGGGCCGCGCCCCAGTGGCGCAGCCAGGCCAGCAGCCGCTCGGCCAGCGACGGCCGCCCGGGGACGCTCTGGAAGTGGCGCGACCCCTGATCGACAAACACATCCACGGCCTCATAGGCGGACAGCCCGGCCGTCTCCCCGTCGGCCGCGTCGTGGATGACCCGCAGGACGGTGGCGATGGTGTAATCCCGGTCGGGGTTGGCCGGTGGGGCGGTGGGGTCGTGGGCCGCGGCGTCGCCTCCGGCGGGATCGATGGCGACGACGTAGGTTTCGCCCGGCAATGGTTCGTGCAGCCGTCCGTGACGGCCGCGCATCAAGGCCAGCCGCTCCGGGGTGAAGAGGCCGCCCGCGCCGTCGATCGGCTCCAGGAAATATTCGGCGGCGATGATGGGGTGGCGGCGGCCGTGGCGGCGCACCTGCTCGGCCAGAAAGGCGGCGTAGGCGGGGTTGGCGGCGGTCACGAGGTCGGGCGGCACCATGAAGACCCGCCGCCGGCCGTCGGCGGCCTCGGCCGCTTCCAGCTCGCCCTTCTTGGCCCACAGGAAGTCGCCGGTGGTGCGGGTCGTGCCCAGATAGACGGCCGTGGCGTTATGGGCGGCGCGCATGGGGGTCAGGACGGCCTCCACATGGGCGGGGTCGTGGTCCTGGGCTTCGTCGAGGATTAGCAGGTGATCGGCCGTCTCGCCGCGCGCGGCCGCTCCGGGATGGCTGCTGATGAAGACGACGGCCGCCCGGCCCAGGGTGTAGCGGCTTGGGCGGCCGGTCTTGCGCCACTGGCCGCGCGTCAGCGGCGTGTCGAGGCGCTCCTCCAGCCGCCGCATGCCGCGCCCCAGCCCGTCGCCCACCGCGCTGTAGACGATCTGCCCGCCGCGTCGCTGCAAGAGGATGAGCAGGTAGACCAGCAGGTGGGCCACGGCCTCGTTCTTGCCCGACTGGCGCGGGAACACCAGCAGGAATTCGCGGCCGTTTCCGCCCAGCACGGAGTCGATGATGGCCCGCAGGGGTTCGATCTGGTAGGGATAGAGGGGGACGCCGACGACGTGGCGCGAGAAGCGCTCGATGTCGTTGAGGAGGGCGATGGCGGCGGCCGTCTCGCGGAGGGCGGATGACGGACGGGGGCGGCTCATGGGCGGGGTGGGTCTATAGCTCGATGCCGCGCTCATCGCCGAGGACGACCAGGGCCTCGGCCAGCCACTGGCGCATCTCACCGGCCCGGGCCGTGTGCCGGTCAATCAGGAGGGCCACGGTGCGCGCGCCGCTGAACACCACCCCGGCCAGACGGCGCGTCTCCTCCACCGACAGCTCGGCCGTCGGGTCGTCCAGCACGCCCATCAGGCGGCGCAGGACGATGCGCACCAGATCGATCTCCGGCTGCAGGTCGGGGCCGGGGAAGCCGGTTTGCAGGGCCTGGGATTCGTCGGCGGTGGGGTTGTAGAAGTAGAAGTGGCCTTGGGCGGGATTGGGGCGGCCGCGGTGGCGACGGCAGGCGGGCGGGCGCGTGCCCGGCGCGGCCGGATTGCGGCAGGGGCGGCCGCGGCGGGTGCGGTGGGAGCAGGGGGTGGGTTGGGCTTGAGCAGACATAGCGGCCCTGTCAGCATAACACGGCCGCGCGGGTTGGGGCTATTCGATTTTTGGACGAAATCAGAGACCGGTCGGCCCGCTCAGCAGCAGCCAGCTGAACACGGCCGCGGCGGACAGGGCCACCAGCAGCCCGGCGATGGTGCCCTTCGGCGGCCGCAGCTGCATGGCCAGGATGTTCAGCCCCAGGAAGATGAGCGCCAGCGGCCAATAGCGCCAGGCGGCGTCCCAGTTGAGCGCGTCGACCGCGCCGATATTGACCAGCAGGAAGAGCACGCCGGCGGTGATGAGGCCGACCGGGGCGAGCGTCGAGCGGTTGTGGCGTCGTCGGGGTCGGGTCACGGCCTTGTCATGGCTCTCGGTCATTTCGTCGCCGCGGGCTTCGCCCGGCAGCGGTTCGTTTTCGGGCATAGGCTTCTCCATAGCTATGAGCGCTTTTCATTCATCTATACGTGTTGCCCCTCCGGGTAGTTTCAACTAAAATTCGTCTTTGCCATTAACGTCATAAACATCCTTGGAAACCGGGTATCCGGCCGGGTTTGCAGACGAATTTCCGGCGTGGTCCCGGTTTCTAAATGAATAAATCCCCTAGAGGTTGAACTGACTCATGAAGGAATATCAGACCGGACAGATACGCAATATCGCTCTTGTATCGCACAATGGGGCGGGGACAACCACCCTCGTCGAACGGCTGCTGTTCAAGACCGGGGCGATCACGCGTATGGGCAGCGTCACCAACGGCACGGCCCACATGGATTTCGAGGAAGAGGAGATGGCGCGCAACAGCTCCATCGTCACCGCTATCGCCCCCGTGGAGTGGAAGGGCGTCAAGCTGAACATGCTGGATACGCCCGGCTTTCTGGACTTTATCGGCGAGGTCAACAGCGCCATGAAGGTGGCCGACAGCGCCCTGGTGCTGGTGGAGGCCGTGGCCGGGGTCGAGGTCGGCACCGAGGCGGTCTGGGAGGCGGCCCACGCCTACGGCCGTCCGCGGGTCCTGCTGGTCAACAAGATGGATCGCGAGAACGTCCGCGTGCGCCGCGTGAAGGAGAGCCTGGCCAACAATCTGGCCGGCAATTTCGTCGATTTGCAGCTGCCCATCGGCGAAGGCCCGGCCTTCAAGGGGGTCGTCGACCTGCTGCACATGGAGGCACGGCTGGGCGAGAAGGGCGAGAAGGCGGCCATCCCGGCCGACATGGCCGCCGCGGCCGATGAGGCGCGCGCCGCGCTGGTGGAAGCCGCGGCCGAAGGGGACGACGCCCTGATCGAGAAGTATCTGGAGGGCGAGGAGCTGACCGGCGCGGAAGTGGCCCGCGGTCTGAAGGAGGCCACCCTCAAGGGGGTGGTCGTGCCCGTGCTCTATGCCGCGGGCGAGAGCGGCATCGGCGTCGATGCCCTGCTCGATGCGCTGGTGGCCATCATGCCCGCCCCCAACGAGGGTGACGGCTTCGAGGCCACCGACGGCCGCGGCGAGACGGCCACTTATGCCGTCAGCGACACCTCCCCGCTGGCCGTGTTCGTCTTCAAGAGCCGCGAGGACAACTTCGGCAAGACCAGCTATCTGCGCGTGTTCGGCGGCTCGCTGTCGTCGGATTCGCGCATTTGGGACGGGACCCGCGACGGCGAGGTGCGCGTAGGCGCGTTGCAGATTCCCAGCGGCAAGGAGTCGTCGCCCGTCGGCAAGCTCCACGCCGGAGATATCGGCACGGTGGTGAAGCTGGGGGATGTGGCCACCAACGACACGCTGGGCGACCGGGGCAAGATCGTGAAGATCGCCGCCACGGTCCAACCGGAGCCGCTGGCATCGGTCTCCATCCATCCGGTGGCGCAATCGGACACGGCCAAGCTGAGCCAGTCGCTCAACCGGCTGGTGGCCGAGGACCCCACGCTGCACTGGTACACTGAGCCGTCGACCCACGAGACGATCCTGGCCGGGATGGGGGTGGCTCATCTGGACATCGCCGTGCAGAAGGCGCAATCGAAATTCGGCGTGCATCTGCGCACGACGACGCCCAAGGTGCCCTATCGCGAGACCATCACCCGGTCGGCCGACGCCGACTATACCCACAAGAAGCAGACCGGCGGCGCGGGGCAATACGCGCGGGTCATGCTGCGCGTGGAGCCGGTGGAGGAGTCGCGCGGCTTCGAGTTCGGCTCGGAGATCTTCGGCGGCGCGGTGTCGGCCCCGTTCGTGTCCGCCACGGAGAAGGGCTGCCGGGCCGCGCTGGAAGGGGGCGTGCTGGCCGGCTACCCGGTGGTGGGCGTGCGCGCGGTCATCACCGACGGCAAGATGCACCCCGTCGACTCGAAGGAAATCGCCTTCCAGACGGCCGGCCGCGAGGGGTTCAAGGAAGCCGTCCGCAAGGCGGGGCCGGTGCTGCTGGAGCCGATCTATGAGGTCACGGTCACCGTCCCGGCCGACAACATGGGCGATATCCTGGGCGACATGAACTCCCGCCGCGCGCGCGTGCTGGGCATGGACCAGGAAGGCCACAAGAGTATCGTCCGCGCGGAGGTGCCGCTGGCCGAGATGCAGAGCTATGCCGCCGACTTGCGCTCGATGACGCAGGGCCGCGGGGTGTTCAGCATGAAGTTCATGCAATACGGCCGCGTGCCGGCGCATTTGCTGGATGATCTGGTGGCGAAGCTGCAGAAGGAGAGGGAGGAGGTTGTGGAGTAGGGGGTGACGGATGACGGGTGACGGGAATCGCTTGTTTTCTTAACCAAGTCCCCGCGTTACTGGAATAGTGGCCGGCGGAACCTGCTGGGGTCATTCGAGGTACGGCCCGGGGTTTTACTCCCCGGCCAAATCCGAAACTTAATGATGTCCGGCGAAGCGCCTTTGCAGCGCTTCGCCGGACTTTGTTTTTTATTACCCGGCTGCGATCAGCATGATGAAGATCGTCAGGGCGATGCCCACCATGATCAAACCAATGAGAATCCCTCCGCAACCCGAACCACCGGAATCGGTGGAGGGTGCGACAACGACGGTCGACGACGGCGCGGACCTGAACGACATTAAGACGAAGATCAGCAATGTCTCCATCGCCATTATCACCAACAATATTACAATCACGAACGTCTTGAATTCCATCTCGATCATCGCAAGGCACCTCCTAACGCCTGTTGCAGGGATTCGCGGGTTACGTTATCCCTTGCCCGATGCTTCTCTACTGCAGTTGTTAAGTTGACCGTCACGAAGAATGGCGGCTCGACCGGCTGATGACCGCGCGAGCCGCGCCTGCCGAGAAAAAGAAGGCCCCGGCGCGACTGGAGTTGGAACCGGCACAATCCACCGGGGCCTTGTGTGAGGGCGACGCCTTGCGCCGTCCGGCTCACCCTGGTTGTTAAGACGCTGTGATGGCGATGGAGCGAAGAGGGACTGGGACGAACCTTCTATCAGCGAATAAGAAAGAAATAGAAGTAATCTTTCTTAATAAAGAAATAATACATCGAAAGATATGGATGTCAATATACCCGGCCTGGATTAGGAAAATTTAGCCATGTTCGTCAGAATTCGACGCGCCGTCCGGCTGAGTGTGCCCCTTGTTGCCCCTGTTCGGTAACTATTTGGCCACCAAATATACCTATATGGAAAGAAATAAAGGGATAATTACATTAATTATTGCCTAAGATGTTGACAAAGAAGAAAGATTAGTATAGAATTAAAAATGCCTCTAGCCGCTATGGAGGCATTTCCTACCTGGAACGGGACACCACAGCGAACGCCGAAGTCGGCTGTGGCCTTGCCCGATGTGAATCAATCAGTCAACCGGAACACAATCTATATGGGTAGCAAGCGGATTGGGGCAGCAACTGCCTCGCCATCGATCGACTCACCAAAACCGCCACCGACGTGGTCGGTCATGCGCGATCGCATGGCGTTAAACTGGCGGCTGCCGCCTGAGGAGCTGGATGCGGCGCTGCTGCTGGGGTTGCCCCAGGTTGACCCGCCCGGCGACTTGGTCACTACTGCCAGCGACAAAGCCGCCGCGGCCGCCGCATGGGCCGATATATACTTGCGCGGTGACTTGTCCGACTATATGTTGATGCGGCGAAGGCTGTTTCGCGCCGTCTATTGCGATTGGCCCGACACGAGCTATGTCCTGCGGTTTCTGGCCGCTCACCACGCGCGCCTGTTCTTTGGCCCAAAAGACGATCCCTATTTGATAGGGCAGACTCGCATGACCTTGGCTCCGGTGGCCCGTATGCTGGGCCTGTGGCGGATCCGTCGCAGTTGGATCGAAGAGATTATTCGTCGCGAGGAACCCAGAGAATATGCCGAAGCGATCGAGAAATTTGGCGTTTCCTTGTGGGCTGATCGCGAGGGCACCGAGGGGGTCGACACGCTGGAAGACCGCCTGATCGCTGCCCAGCAGGCATGGATTGGTGACTTTAGCGACAAGCTGCCCAAAGCCGGCCTGCTCGATTACGATAGCCGCATGCGCGTGTTCAACCGGCTGCGCCAGGAACTGGACGACGCCTTGCGCGCCGAGTTTCCCGCCGGGCCGCGTCCCCGCCTTGAATTGATGCCTTTAATGCCGGGCGTCACCGTTGGCTATGCCCACGAGGAAAAGTATGGGCTTGAGCAATGGTTGCATCAACTGCCCCAACTGCACTTGATCCTCCATTGTGCGTCTGAGTCTGATTGCTATCGCGCGCTGGGCGTCTTCCATCGCGTCGCCCAACCCATCCGCTCCAGCGACGGCATCCGTTACCGCGACTTCACCGACCACATTGCCCGACCTCTGCCCAACGGCTATCGCGCCCTCCAAACCACATGTCAATGGCCGAGCGGACCCGAAGCCCGCCTTATCCGCTGTCACATCATGACCAAAGAGATGAAGGACCTCAACGAGTGGGGGGTCATGAGCACCGTGGCCAACACTGTTGGCGCTCGGCCCGGCCTTTGGCGCTCGACCGAGCAGATCTCCAACTCGCTGACTCGACACGGCTACGGCAATGTTGGAGATTATTTGCGCCGGTATGACCTCAACGACAGTTCCGATCCCGTCTACTGCTTCACGCCGCTGGGGGAGATCGTCTTGCTTGCCCCGGGTAGCCTGCCGCTTGATTTCGCCTACCGCGTCCACACTGAGTTAGGTCATCAGGCATCGAGCATCGAGGTCAACGGCCGCCCCGCCGACCTGACCAACCCGCTGAGCAACGGCGACTACGTTCGTGTCACACTCGATCCGGCAGCTGCCTTGCTCGACTTCGACTGGCAGGGGAAGGTGACGTATCCAAAATCACGCAGGGTGATCCGGGCCGAGTTACGCTACCGGGCCGATTCCATCCATCCCGGCCGCGGTCTGTTCGAGAACGAACTCATTAGTCTGGTCGACCTCTATCAACGCGACGCCCGCAAGCGTGACGAGGGGATCGGCGCCGTGGCTGCCTTCATCCCCACGTCGGCCGAGATCAACCACTTTCTGCGTCGCAAGGCGCTGCAGCCGGAAGCGGGCACGCTTCAACGTCTTTATGAGCGGATGGAGGCCGACGATAAATTAGTCGAACAGCTGGCCCACGACCTTATCTCCGAGAAAATCATCCGCACGTTGCGGTCGGTCGACAGCCATGCCGCCATTCGGCCGCCGTCGGATATTCTCCTGTGTAATAGCTGCCGCCCCACGGGCAACCCCATCCGAGTCTTGCGTAAATCGACCGGCCGCGAAGGTGACATTCTCATCGTCCACAGGCCTGACTGCCGCCATGCCTCGCCCAAAGCGCCGGAGATCGGCCTCGAATGGGCCGAACACGACATGCCCGATGACTGGCCGCTCTATCGCTTCGACATCGGCGCGTCCGACGACGACGGCTTGCTCATTCGCCAGCTGGAGATCGTCCGCTCCATGCCTAACACCTATCTCTTCCGCGTCGATGCCTCCGTCAGCGAGCGCCGCCGGGCCTATGTCATGCTCGACGTGGCCATGCGCCTGCCCCAAACGCGCGGCGACCTGAAGCGTCTGCTGGAGCAGACGGGGGCCGAGGTGAACTACAACTATCTTCCGACCGAGCGACCACGCAGCGAGGTGCGTGCGGCCGACCTTTCGCGCGAGCTGGCTAACCCCTTCACCCTAGGCCATGTCACCGATTGGCGCTTTTTCGACCGCGACGAGGCGACCACCCGGCTCACCCGCTGGCTCTATCGTGAGGCGGCTGATACTCCGGTTATGCTGGTCTACGGCCAGCGCCGGGTCGGCAAGTCGTCGTTGGTCAATCGCTTCTTCGAGAAGGAGCGCCTCGTTGAGTCTCCTAATCATGCCGTGGAGCCGGTCTATGTCGATTTTCGCTTGCCAAATCTGGATCGCCCCGAGACCGTGGCCCACTATCTGGGGCAAAACATCGATGCGCGCCTGGGCCTTAATTACCGTCCACTGCGCCCCGACGAAGACCCGATGGTGTGGCTCGACGGCCTGCTGCTAACCGCCCAGGTACGCCTGCGCGACGCCCGTTTGCTCATCATTATCGACGAGTTTGACGCCGACCTTGAGCGGTTGTTGACTGCCGGTGGCCGGCAGTTCGCCGGTGGCCGGCAGTTCGCCGGTGGCCGGCCGATCGTCGATCGGCCGCTTCGCTCGATGGCGGCGTTACGGGCCATCATGAGCACCCATTCGTTTATTCGCTGGCTCCTGGTCGTCCAGGATGTCTATATGGCCGACCCACGGATCCGGGCCGCGCTGCCCGAATTGCCCTATAGCTTCACTCAGATGGAGGTGACTCATCTGGACAAGCACCATGCTTGCAATCTTATCAGCACTTTGATGGGCCAGAGCGGTTATCGGCAGGACCTCAAGATTGAATCGGTCGATCTGTTCGATCAGGTTGTGGAGTGGTCGGCCGGTAATCCGTTCTTTATCCACCTCATCGGCCGTGAGCTGCTCCATTCGGCCGATGCCGGTGGCCGCAAATATGTCACGGAGGCTGATTTCGATCAGGCCATCAACGTTGTGTTGGGGCGCGACGGTGAATTCAGCCACTTTACCGAGCACTTGCCTCCCGGCAGCCCGCGCCGTGACCTGGTCGCTTTTGTGGCCGGGGCATGCGAGCTGGGCGAATTGGTGCCCCTCCCGATTGTCATCGAAGAAATAGTCCGCCGGCGCGGCCTGATGAGCATCATCGATGCCCACCGGACGATTGATGTATTGGAACGGCTGGGTGTGTTGGCGACGACCCGCGACGCAACCGTTGGCCACGTCCACATTCCTATTCGTCTCTTTCACAAATGGCTCAAAGTAATGTGGGAATCATAGGAGAAATGCAATGTACAGGAACCCCCCAATGAACCCTTTTTCGCTCTTTTTGTCTCGTAATGGTTTCATCCTGATTGGTCGCGAGGAATTGCTCAGCCAGATCGCCAGCGTCATCACCCAGTCCCCGCCCGATGACCGCGATCTCCACGGTTTGCCCCAAATGGGCAAGACTGCGCTGTTGCGCTATATCGCCGGGCCTCAATTCATCGAGCGTTATCGCGATGTTTTCATCAAACCGTTTAACGAACATCCGGAGCGCATCTTTTTTGTCTTCGTATCCGGCTGGAACGCGGGCACTCATCCATTTCTCGTTCTCTATCATGAATATTATCGCCACTATCGCGCCTATCAGGCCCAGCATCCCGAACTGGCGGATTTGTCGCTGGTCGAACCGGTCGCTCGCGATGCTGCCCATGCCTTGGCCATGCTGGAGCCGCACCTGTGGGCCTTGCATCAGCGCGGTTTCCGGCCGGTCATTCTCTTCGACAATTTCACCGGCGAATCGGCCTTCGGCGCGCTCAATCTGGAGGAAACCACCCGCCTGGGCCTCTGGAAGGATTACTGCTCCCTCATCTTCGCCACCGAGCGACTGCTGGAAGAGGTTAATCCGAAGGCAAAGGGGTCGCCGCTCTTCAAGCGGCTGACGCAGGTGGAGATCAGACCGA
>JAGOZU010000108.1 GCA_018058545.1 Promineifilum sp.
ATGCCATGCAGAAAGTCGTCGGGTTGGCCTGGATCATCTCGCGGGTAAGATGCAGATCATCAGCCCATTCGCCGTCCTCGCGGATATGGATATTAAGCGTCCCGGGTGTTTCAACCGTGCTTTCCAGATAGGCGGCCAGTGAGCTCGAGGTAGGGACCGCGCCGAATCGCAGGATGATATCCGGTTTGCCGTGGGCGTCCCTTATCGCAGATAGCCACAAGTGAAAGCCACCGATCACATGGTTCTCGCCGTCATGCGGCCCATGCCGAAGATTTGACAAGGCGTCAGCCAGAATAGGGTAGCCGCTACATTTAGCGAGGGTTACGACAGCAGCCGGGAAATCTCCGGCCGGACATTCAGGACCGCACACGATCAGGCCACGAGGATTGTCCTTAATGGCCGCTCCAACTGAGGCGACTTGGCCGATATCGACCATTACCGATCCTCGCTCGATGCGCGTGAACGGCTGAGTATACTTATTTGTGTGATCTTCGAATGTCGGACCGCTTACCAGTGTTCCCGGTTCCAACGGCTTCCGAAACGGGAAATTTAGATGTACCGGCCCCTTGACCAACCCATCAGCGGTGGCATAGGCGCGAGCAGCCAGTGTGCGCAGGTGCCGTAATACAACATCGGGAGCATCCGGCTGCGGCGTCGGCATTTCAACCGACCAGCGCACGTGATCGCCGTACATCTTAATCTGGTCGATGGTCTGGTTGGCGCCACTGCCGCGCAACTCGGCCGGGCGGTCAGCTGTCAGCACCAACAGCGGCACGTGGGAGTAATAAGCCTCGATAATTGCCGGATGAAAGTTGGCCGCAGCTGTACCGGATGTACAAACCAGAGCAATCGGCCGCCGAGTTGCCAGTGCCAGCCCCAGGGCGAAAAAGCCCGCGCTACGCTCGTCCAGGTGACAATAGATCTGGATGTCCGGCTGAGCGGCAAAGGCCAGTGTGAGTGGCGTGGAGCGCGAGCCAGGGGCGATGCACACAGCCTCCAGGCCGTTGGCCGCCAGCTCATCGACGAAGATCGCTGCCCAGCGAGTGTTGGGATTTGAATCAAGATTCATCTCAGACGTTCTCCTCGACTCCCAGCGCGCCCAGCATCGGCCGGAACTTGAGCGCTGTCTCGGCCCACTCATACTCCGGTTGGGAATCGGCGACGATACCCGCCCCGGCATAGAGCCAGGCCCGGTCGTGTTGGATCACGGCCGACCGGATGGCCACAGCAAACACGCCGTCACCATGAGCGTCTATCCACCCGATTGGTGCAGCGTACCATCCGCGGGGAACAGGCTCGCTCCGTCGTAAAAACGTCATCGCTTCGTCGGTGGGGACGCCACCCATCGCGGGGGTCGGGTGCAATCGCCGCACCAGCGACAGAAGGCCGGCTTCGCCGGTGACGATCCGTCCGTGAATCGGAGTTAGTAGATGTTGGATGTTTCGAAGCGGCAATACTACCGGATCCGCCGCCGTTATCAGATCGTCGACCGCTCCCTCCAGACTGGCCAGAATAGCCTGGGCGACAAGTTGATGCTCATGTCGATTTTTCCCTGAGTCCAGCAGTTGCTGAGCCAGTGATTCGTCCTCATCTACGGTACGACCACGGGCTATGGAACCGGCAAGAGCCATGGTTGTAACCTGCTCTCCCTCTTTTCGAACAAGTAACTCCGGCGTAGCTCCAAAGAAGGTATGTTGTGGGTAAGGTTCGAACAAAAATCGAAAACAGTCGCCATAGCTGTCGTTCAGGTAGTCGAGTGTGGCCGCTCCGTCGATTAGTTCATTCGAACGCACCTCACATACTCGCGAGAGCACGACTTTCTCCAGCAAACCATCGCGAATGGCTTGTGTGGCGCGGTCGATTATGGCCGACCACGCTTCAGGTGACATGGGGTAGCGCAAGTGAGTGTCACCGATCGGTCTGGCTTGCCCGCCCAACATGGCATCAACCCGATCTATCAACGCCTCCCGAATCCCCGCCAGGCTTTCATGCAGGCTCTCGTTCCCGTCCACGAGAGTATTAATGGTCATGTAAGTCCCCCCGTTAGTGTGGACAACCTGATAGTGTGGCAGGACGAATTGTGCCGGGCAGAACATAGACCAGGTATTGTCGGGAATAAAGTCATCCTGAAAGGCAAAGCCACCGAATAGTCGCGGTCGGGCAGGATGATCATTCGCAGGAAGACTATCCAATAACATGTTGTCCTGATGGGCGGCCTCGATTTCGACTTCGCGAATGATCGCCTTGTCGAATAACGCCTCAGTCTGTCGTTCGATCTCATCGAAACGATAGCCCGCCGGCGTGATCGAAATGTCATCATCCAGAACAGGCTGGACGGACAGCATGGCGGCAACCCCGAATCCGGCGATGGTTAACCCGTCACTGTCGCTTCCTGACGGCTCAGACCAATAATAACGTTCCCGACCGTTTGCTCCATGAAGAAAACGGGTAACGTCCAACCGGGGGACGGCCGTAATGAGGCTGACCAGGCGATTTGTTGTCGGCTGGCCGGAATCGGTCCCATCCCATTGCGCAGCCTTTGCTTCGATTCCAACTATGTTGGTATGGGCTGAAGAATCCATATACGTTACTTCGGTCATCGTTTGTCTAACAGAAGGATTATCTACCTGCTGGCTTGGAAACCTCGCGAGCGTCATATCCGACACTGCGCAAGAGCAAGGGCACTAACCCCTCCATAATTCGCGCCGGTTCAGGCTCACCGGTCGTAACCCAGCGAATCACGAGGCCATAGATAGCTCCCATCCAGGCGTGGGCCACGACCTCGGTGTCCGTCTGAGCAATATCCCCAAGCTCGACGGCTTCATCCAGATATAACTGGATGAGGCGGGCAAAACGGTCGTTGACCTCGGCGCGTTTGTTTTCAAACACATTACCCAGCCCAACGGCCTGTACGAGCAAAATCTTGGCTGGACGCCGGTAGCGGCCGAACGTTTCCAGCACCGTTTCCAGGGCGATTTGCACTCGAGTCATGCCCCCCGCCTGACCCTCTATGGCATCCTGGACACGCCGCTCCAACAGGTCGGCAAATTGATCGACCAGCGCCAGAAACAATCGCTCCTTGTTGGCGAAGTGGAAATAGATCGCCCCTTTGGATGTATCCGATTCGTCGACGATATCGTCCAGTCTGGTGTCGTGGTACCCCTTACGCGAAAAGGCAGACAGGGCAGCGTCGAGGATTCGCGTCTTGGTAGACACGGGATCGCGCATTGCCGTCAATTTTTCTTCGTCACTCATGGCCTTCTTCCCGCCACATTCTTGTTGCTTCGATTACGATGCGTTTCAGTATTAATCCGGCCAACCCTTATCCATAAACCGACCGGTCAGTCTGTTAGCTTACAACAAAAATCGCGGGTCGTCGATGAATGTTTGAGCTATGCTTATCGGCTGCAAAGACAGGGGCACACACCAACAAAACACATGACTCGATCCGCGAGCCAGGAGTTAAAGAATCTCTTGGATTCGGTGTATACATATTGTCCCTAAGATCGATATTATGTAGAATTCGGGGGTGAGTAAGCTATTTTCCTGAACCCCAGCCATTAAAGTTCGACTGCCGGTTCATTGCACCCATTCATCCGAACCGATATCGGCCGTCTCCTTTTCCAAGATATGCGCTATCCAAACGCGCTTCACGCCTATCCTCGATTGGGAACCTTGATATCGGTGAGGACTATTTGTTGTGATTCCACCCGAAGGCTTACTCATAGGGTGGAGAGGACAATTTCATACTCCGTGGAGGTTTCCTATGTTCAAGAAGGCTGTATTCGTCACTGTTCTGAGTCTGGTCATGCTGGCGCTAGTCGCTTGTGGTGGAGGCGGTAATTCAACCGGTTCGACGACCACCGAGCCAACTCCTGTGGGAAACGTTGCCAATGGCGAGACGTTATTCACTCAATCGACGATCGGCGCCAACAACGCCCCCGGCTGCATCACCTGCCATTCGCTTGAGCCTGATGTCATTATCGTTGGCCCGTCACAGGCAGGTCTGGCGACTCGTGCCGCAACACGAGTGCCGGGTCAGACGGCAGAGGAGTATATTCGTAACTCGATCATGGATCCCAATGCCTACGTCGTCGATGGCTTTACCCCCGGCGTTATGTACCAACATTACGCCAATGATCTGACCCCTGATCAAATCAACGACATCATCGCTTATGCGCTCACGCTGAAGTAGTACAAACGAGAAGCAGGGGCAGGCGCAATTGCTTGCCCCTACATGCGAAATGTGCCGTAACCGGCTGGGGGCAAGGGTGCAAGGCCAGTAGCCGCGAAGGCCAGCCCCAGGGCGATTCGCGTTTTCACCGGATCGAGGATGCCGTCATCCCAAAGGCGAGCGGTGGCAAAATAGGGATCGCTCTCGCGTTGATACTGCTCCAGAATCGGCCGCTTGAAGTTGGATTCGGCGATGCGTATCTCACTCTCGGTCGGTTCATCCAGCTGGTGAAAGACCTGAGCCTTGCCCACCATCCACAACGTATCGGCTGCCGAGTCGCCGCTCATCACGCTGATCCGGCTGTTGGGCCATGAGAACAGGAAGCGCGGGTCATAGGCGCGGCCGCTCATGCCGTAATTGCCCGCCCCATGACTAACCCCATGAAGCAAGGTGATTCGCGGCACGTTGACGTTGCTGACAGCCATCACCATCTTCGCCCCGTGTTTGGCGATGCCTTCATTCTCGTACTGTTTGCCCACCATAAAGCCGGCGATATTTTGCATAAACAGCAGCGGCGTGCCGCGCTGGCCGCAAAGCTGAATGAAGTGCGTCGCCTTCAACGCTGATTCGCTGAAAAGCAGGCCGTTGTTGGCCACGATACCAACCGGGATACCCATGATATGGGCGAACCCGCAAACGATCGTCGGGCCAAAACGTGCCTTGAATTCGCTTAGACGGGAGCCGTCAACCAGTCGGGCGATCACCTCGCGCACGTCATACGTCTGGCGCGGATCGGCCGGTATCACGCCATATAGTTCATCGGGCGGGTAGAGCGGCTCGTCGGGCGTTCCGGTCGCCAAGGGGATGGATAGCGGTCGTGCGGCTTGTCCCGGCTGCAATTGGCTAACGATTTCCCTGATCCGATCCAATGCTTCCGGCTCATCCTCGGCGAAATGGTCAGCTACCCCACTGATTCGCGTATGGACATCGCCGCCTCCCAACTCCTCGGCCGTCACTTCCTCGCCGGTGGCGGCTTTTACCAGCGGCGGCCCAGCCAGAAAAATCGTGCCGTTCCCTTTCACGATGACCGTTTCGTCGGCCATCGCCGGGATATAGGCCCCACCGGCCGTACACGAGCCCAAAACCGCGGCGATTTGCGTGATATTTTTGGCCGACATTCGGGCCATGTTGTAGAAAATGCGTCCGAAATGCTCCCGGTCGGGGAATACATCAGCCTGCAAATGGAGGAACGCGCCGCCTGAATCGACCAGGTAGATCGTTGTTAGATGGTTTTCCTCAGCAATGGTCTGGGCGCGTACGTGCTTCTTCACCGTCTCCGGAAAGTAGGTGCCGCCCTTGACGGTCGGGTCATTGGCGATGATCATGCAATCGACACCGGAGACGCGGCCGATCCCTGTTACGATCCCCGCACCCGGCGCCTCACCATCATACATGTCCCATGCAGCCAGAGGAGACAGTTCCAGGAAAGGGCTATCCGGATCGAGTAACGCCTCAACCCGTTCCCGGGCCAGCAGTTTTCCTCGTTGTCGCTGCCGTTCGACCACCCGCTCGGGGCGATCGGTAGCGACCTGTTGTTGCCGTTCAGCCAATCGCTCAGCCAGCGCCTTGTTGGCAGCATAGTTTTCCTTGTAATCTGCGCTGTTGAGCTTAATCTGACTGCCGAGTTCCGCCATGGATTTCTCCTCTTTCTCGTGTTAGTGGATGCGCACTACGAGTTTGCCGATCACATCACCATCCGCCAGCCGCTTCAGGGCGCCTCGACCCTCTTCGAGTGGATAAACACTATCGATGATGGGCTTCAGCTTCCCGTCAAATATCAGCTTCATCACAGTTTCATAGTCGGCGCTCGTGCCCATGGTGCTGCCGATAATCGTCAGATGTTTCCCGAAAATCAGGCGATTGTCCACCTCGAAGCGCGGTCCACTGGAGTTGCCAACGGTCATCAGACTACCGCCTCGACGCAAGGCGCGTAACGATTGGGCAAACGTAGCCGCGCCAACGTTATCTACCACGACATCGACCCCGCGACGATGGGTCAACCTGAATAATTCTCGGCTCCAATCAACTTCATTCCGATTGATAGTGACATCCGCCCCGAGTTCCCTGGCCAGGCTCAGTTTTTCCTCCGACGAACCGATGACATAAATCGGTCCGGCGCCGGCCAGCCGTGCGATCTGAATGGAGGCCGTGTTGACGCCGCCTCCCGCCCCGACGATAAGCACTGATTCACCCGCTTGCAGGCGGCCCTTGCTGATAAGCGAATGCCAAGCGGTGACATAGACCAATGAGGCGGCCGCGGCCGTCTCATACGTCACGTGATCCGGCAGAGCCAGTAAGTTGCGCTCCGGCACGGCGACGTACTCGGCCAAAAAGCCGTCCAAGTGTTCGCCGATGATCGCGAAATCATCGCACATGTTGTCAAAGCCGCGTCTGGCGTTGGGATCGTGCGGGTCATTACAGATCGTCGGGTTAACGGCCACGCGATCCCCGATGCGAAAGCGATCGGTGTCACTCCCCATTGCAGCGATGATCCCCGACCCGTCGCTGCCCATAATATGGGGCAGCTTTAGCTTCAGACTTGGCCATCCCTCGAGCACCCACAGATCGAGGCGGTTGAGCGCGGCCGCATGCACAGCCAATAGTACTTCGCCAGGGCCGGGAACCGGTTCCGGCAAGTCCATCAACTCTACTTCCTCCAGGCCGCCATGTCGGCTAAAGGCCAAAGCCCTCATATCAATCGTCCTACTCGTTGTCCAGGTTGTCGACGTAGTAACTGAATGTATCGGCGTAGGCCAGAATATCCTCATCCGACGTCGTTTTAAGCAATAGGGATAGCAGATTGCTGACCGCTTGTTCAATTTCACCATTGCTGAATTGAGCCAGAGCCAGGAATACGCGGCCACTATTACGTTCCGGAAATTCATCGACAGCTTGTTCGAGTATGGAGACTGCCTCCTCAGTCTCGCCCATTACCCTCAATGAACTGCCCAGACAGACGAGGCATTCTTGCAAGTCATCACCATCCAGTCCGGAGGCAATTGCCTGGCGGTAATAGGGAATCGCCATCTCCTCCTCACCAAGCACGTCGTAGGACCCGCCGACTTCGAAGAGGACGAGAGGGTGGTCAGGGTTTTTATCCATTAAATCCAGCAGCAGGGCTTGGGATTTCTCATACTCATCGCTCCGACGTAGATCTCGCGCTTCCTCGATGGTTGCCATCAGGTCGAGGTCATTATCTTGTTGACTATCTAACATGGAGTCTCCATTGACATATTCGCTTCAAATTCTCACCTGGGAAATACAGTCATTGACAAGTTGAATGATAGACCTCGCCCCATGTTCGGGCAAGGATAATCGTTTGTATTCGGACGGGTGGGTGGATACACTTCGAACGTAGTGTTATAAAGACAGAAATGAAAATTTCAGCAATTCTAATCGATTCGGGCTATCAGGACTGCTCGATTGATTCAAACCCGTGATACATGAAACTAATCAAAAAAAGCGTCCCCGGCGTGTTGCTGGTTGACGATGACCTTGCCGTGCTGCGATTGGACAAAACCGGCTCTGAAAATCGAGTCTACTTATCATTCGCCTTCATAACCCATGGCCCGGGATACCGGATATTGCCGTCTGTTCTGCTGGATGATTGGGGGAATGAAGTCAGCTATTCAGACCTCTACGACTGGATACGCGATAACGGCTTGCGCTTTCCGCGGGCTGAGCTATTCGGTTTCGATCCGGCTGGACTACAAACACAATATTTTCTGCGCGATCTGGAGCTGTTTGCCGAATATCCGCTTTACGCCTTTGCGGAAAAGGACTCAACGCCGGATTCGGCCGTCCTTGTCCGAGCCATTTTCCTGCCAGGCGAGGCGGTTGACGCTCCTCAACGTGTTGCGACACCTGACGACATCGAGTTTCCCCTGTCGAAGACGGATGTCGAATGGTGGCGGGTGAACTTGCGTCAGAACGATCTAGAGTTCCTGCGCAAACCCCCTCCGGGAGTGGTGTGATCGTTGAATCCGGAAAGTTCAATCTCATCACTGATCCATCATAATGAAAGATAAACCGCTCGTGCATTCGGCTCATTTGCGCCCCACAGTTCAGGCGCGCTTCCCCGATGGGCAGGTCATTGAAGGCCCGCGAGGAACAGAAATCGAGGAATTCGTCCGGGTGGCCGATAGCTCCTGGGATACAAAGGGTGGACACATCGTGGCTGCGCTGATGAACGGCCGCCTGCGCGAGTTGTGTTTTCCGCTCCGAGAGGATGCGGACCTCGTGCCGATCACTACCGGGACTAATGACGGCGCGCGTATTTATCGCCGTTCGCTGAGTTTTTTGATGATCGTTGCTGCCGCCGAAACGCTACCCGGCCAAGTGATCACCATTCACCATTCGATGCCCTTCGGTGGTTACTACTGCGAGCGAGGTGACGACCAACGCCTGACTGACGAGGAACTGGATGCCCTCAAGCGGCGAATGCGCGAGATAGTCGATGCGGATTTGCCGATTAACAATATCCGGATGCCCCTCGATGAAGCCCTGGCGTTTTTCCGCGCACAGGGTGATTTTGAAAAGGCTGACCTCTTTGCCTATCGACGCAAGGATTACCTCACCCTGTACGAACTCAACGGAGTCCGGGACTATTTCCATGGGTTCATGGTTCCTCGAACCAGATACCTGGATCTATTTGACCTGTGTCACTACAACAGCGGCTTTATCCTCCAGTTTCCGCGCCGCAGTTGGCCTAACGTCCTCCAACCCTTCGAAGACGAACCCCGCCTGGCTCAGATCTTCCAGACCTATAAGGACTGGTTGACGATTATGGGAGTGGAGAATGTGACCGCGTTGAACAAGGCTATCTCCAACGGCCGCACGCCTGAGGTAATTCTGGTAGCCGAAGCGTTGCATGAGCGCCGAATCGCCGGCATTGCCCGCACTATCGCCAATCGTCAACCCGCAGTCAAGCTTGTGGCTGTATCCGGCCCTACCTCCGCCGGCAAGACGACGTTCGCCAAGCGCCTGGCTCTGCAGGTAATGGCCCAGGGAATCTATCCCGTCATCATTAGCCTCGACGACTATTTCGTCAACCGCGAAGACACGCCGCGTGATAAATTCGGTAACTACGACTTTGAAACCATCGAAGCGGTGGATGTCGATCTCTTCCAGAGCGATATGCGCCGGCTTATGGACGGCGATGAGGTCGTCATGCCCCGTTATAACTTCAAGACCGGCCGCCGCGAGGAGGGCATGCTGCTGCGGATCGGTCGGGATCACGTCATTCTTGTGGAGGGTATCCACGGCCTTAACCCTCGACTGACTGCTCAGTTGCCGCCGTCGTCCACCTATCGGATTTTCATTTCCGCCTTCACGCAATTAAATCTTGACAAGCATAATCGCGTGCCCACGACGGATACAAGGCTGTTGCGCCGAATCGTCCGCGATGCAGCCCATCGCGGCTACAGCGCCGCGCAAACGATCGGCCGTTGGGAGAGCGTTCGTCGTGGCGAGAAGAACCACATCTTCCCTTTCCAGAACAGTGCCGACGTCTTCTTCAACTCCGCGCTGGTTTATGAACTCTCCGTGCTCAAGCTGTTGGCCGAGCCGTTGCTGTTGCAGGTGGAAGCGGGGACGCCCGAGCGGCTGGAGGCCAACCGGTTGATGGCTTTCCTCCAATGGTTCGAACCGCTGAAACAGGCGGACCTGCCGATTATCGCCAACGACTCTCTCCTCCGCGAATTCATCGGTGGATCGGTTCTCGAGACGTTCCATCCCAGCCACTGGTATGCAACCAGTAGAGGCCACTAACGTATATCCATTTAAGGAGTAATTACCGATATGCGGATTATTTTGTATTTGGGAAAAGGTGGGGTCGGCAAAACGACTGTGGCCGCTGCTACTGCGCTTCGTAGCGCTCAATTAGGCTACAAGACGCTGGTCGCCAGTACCGATATCGCCCATAGCCTGGCCGATTCACTGGACGTCCCTCTGTCGGCTGTGCCGACTCAGGTGGCCGAGAATCTGTGGGCGCAGGAGATCAGCGTCGTCGCTGATATCCACAACTATTGGGGCACAATCCAGTCCTTCATGTCGAACATGATCAGCGGCCCCGGGATATCCAATGTCGTGGCCGATGAGC
>JAGOZU010000180.1 GCA_018058545.1 Promineifilum sp.
CGTAGAGCTTGAACGACGGGAACGGGCTGCCGCTGGCGAAAATGGCCCGGCCGCCACTGTAGGTGTAAGCCTCCTCGGCCGTGCATTCCGATTTCGAGGTGGGGTTCGACAGGGCGAAGATGATCGGCCGCTCGTTGTAGCGGGCCATCTGCTCGATGATCTGGCGGGTGAAGGTGCGTGGCTGGCCGGAGACGCCGATGATGGCCGTCGGGCGCAGTTCTTCTACTGCGGTTGACAGTTCCTTCAGCGGCGGGTAGTCGTGGGCGTAGGGCAGTTTGTGGGCCGCCAGATCGGTGCGACTTTTGACCACCAGCCCGGTGGAGTCAACGAACCAGCAGCGATCGCGAGCCTCTTCGACCGTCAGTCCCTCATGCACCATGGCCGACACGACCAGATCGGCGATGCCCACGCCCGCCTCGCCCGCGCCCAGGAACAGCAGTCGCTCGTCGCGCAGCCGGCGACGCGGGCCGCCTTCGGCCTCGATCAGGCGCAGGGCGGCGAACAGCCCCGCCAGCGTCACCGACGCCGTGCCCTGGATGTCGTCGTTGAACGTCCGGTAGCGGCCGCGGTACTTCTCCAGCATGCGGAAGGCGTTGCGGTTGCCGAAATCCTCGAATTGCACCAGCGCGTCGGGGAAACGCGCCGTCACGGCTTGCATGAATTCCTCGACGAAATCGTCGAATTCCTTGTCGCGCAGGCGCGGCTGCTGCAGGCCGATGTAGAGCGGGTCTTCGCGGAAGGCGGCGTTTTCCGTGCCCACGTCGAGCATGATCGGCAGGGTCATCGACGGCGGAATGCCCGCGCAGCCGGTGTAGAGCGACAGCTTGCCCACGGGGATGCCCATCCCGTTCGCGCCCTGGTCGCCCAGGCCCAGAATGCGCTCGCCGTCGGTCACAACGATGACGCGGATGTCATCGATGGGCCAGTTCTCCAGCACTTCGGCGATTTGGCCGCGGTAGTTGGCCGAGATGTACATGCCTCGCGGCCGCCGGAAGATGTGGCCATACTGCTGGCAGGCCAGACCCACCGTCGGGGTGTAGACGATGGGCATCATCTCCTCGATGTTGTCGATGAGCACGCGATAGAACAGCGTCTCATTGCGGTCTTCGACGCCGATGAGGAACACATATTTCTCCAGATCGGTCGGCTTTTGCCGGAAGTTCTTCAGGATGCGCGCCGCGTGCTCTTCCAGCGGCAGCACGCGCGGCGGCAGCAGGCCACGCAAGCCGAACGCCTCGCGCTCGGCTTCGGTGAATCCCGTGCCCCGGTTTAACAGAGGGCTGTACAGGAGCGCCGTCCCGCGCGGGAAGTCCTCGGGCAGGTCGGCCGGTTTGTCGGCAGTCGATATCTTGTCACTCATTTTGGCTCTCCCAATGTTAAGGAAATAGTGGCCAACCGGAACCCGATCGAGGCGGCCGGATCGTGATGGATCGGCGGCCGTCGGGCGGGGTTGGAAAGTCCTGCGGATGGGTGGCCCTCAATCGGGCGAACCCTCATTGCGGACATGCATAGTGTACCTTGAACTCTCCGGGATTGGCAATCTGGATCGCCTGAAAATCGGCCGTTGCGATCCGACAATCTTTCCGGTATCATAACGGAATCATCAACGTTACATAAACTCACGGTTTTATGGTCTGGAGGGTGTCATGGTCCTGGATCGAATTTCACAGATAGTCCTGGTCGGACTTGGTTTTGTCCTGCTCGTCTTGCTGGTTCTGGGGCTGGCCGTCTCCTGCCAACCCATTCTGGCCGAACCGGCCATGACCGAGACGCCAACGCTCGCGCCGACCCAGGTGCCGACTGACACCGCCACGCCTGACCTGGTGAAGGTCACGTCCGACCCTAACGCCACGGTCGATCCCAATGCGACGGTTGACCCCAATGCGACATTACCTCCCGCTCCCACGGTCGATCCTAACGTCACGGTCGATCCCAATGCGACATTACCTCCCGCTCCCACGGTCGATCCTAACGCTACGGTCGATCCCAATGCGACGGTTGCCCCAGGGCCTACAGGTGATCCAAACGCCACCGTTGCCCCAGGTTCCACAGCTGCTCCCGGTTCTACCGCAGCACCCGGAGCGACAGTTGCGCCCGGCGCCACCCCGGCCCCCGGGGCGACGGCAGTCCCCGGTACCGGTGGCGGCCTTGTCCCCGGCACGACAATTCGCCACACGGTCAGCGAGGGCGAATGGCTGCTGCAGATCGCTCGTTGCTACGGCACGGCCTACAGCGGCGTCCTGCGGTCAAACTGGATACCGTTCCCCGACTATATCTATCCTGATCAGGTCCTGACCATCCCCAACATCGGCAGTGAGGGATCGATCACCGGCCCGCCATGTGTCGTCAGATACCAGGTGGTGGCCGGTGACACCTGGGAATCGCTGGCCCAACGCTACGGCACGACGACGGCCATCCTGAAGAAGGCCAACCCCGGCCCGCTGACTGTCGGCGGCGGCATCTGGGTCCCGCGCGTGCCCTGAGCGATGTCGGCCACTACCGCTACGAAAAGGCTGATATGGTGAAAACCCTGAGCCGGGCCGCATTTGACCGTGCCAAGCGGTTCATAGATAAAAAAGCCCGGCCGGTGGAAGGCGCGTTGTTTGCCTACTATTTTGAGAATGGCAGTGGCATGCGTGTGTTGGCCGCCCTCGTCCCCTATCAGAACCCTGACGGCGGATTTGGCCACGGTATCGAACCGGACCTTCGCTCAGGGGCGTCGTCGGTTATCGGCACCGTGACCGCGCTCGACATCATGCGTCGGGTGCAGGCCGACGAGGCCACGCCGGGCTTGCCGGCTGCGTTGGCCTACCTGATCGGTGCCTGGGATGCCGAAACCGGTCGCTGGCCCATTGTGCCGCCCGACATCGAAAACGCCCCTCACGCGCCGTGGTGGAGCTATGCCGATTCGGCCGAGAATTTTGGCGGCTTCTGGGCCAACCCGCGCGCCGCAGTGGTGGCCCATTTGCAGCAGTACCCGCGCTTGTCGCCCTCGTCGTTCACCGGGGACGCCCTCCGTGCCGTTATCGATGATCTCATGCGTGCCCCGCAACGAATGACGATGCATGACCTTCTCAACTTCCTCGATCTGTTGGAGACCGACGGACTGCGTCGTGAGGATTACGAGCGCATCCTCGACAAGCTGCGCCGGGCTTTGCCCGATTCAGTTGTAACAG
>JAGOZU010000037.1 GCA_018058545.1 Promineifilum sp.
GGCCTGGGCCACCTGGACGTTGGCTTCGGCGGCCTGGATGTCGGCTCGTGACGAGGCCAGTTGGGCGGGGCTGGGTTGGCCTTCAACGCGCTGGGCCATGGTCAGCTCCTGGATGCGCAGGGCGTCCTCGGCTTGCCGGACGGACAGCGCCAGTTCGGCCGTGTCCAGTTGGGCCAGCACGTCGCCGGCGGCGACCGTCTGGCCGCGCACGGCGTTGACGTCGATGATCGTCCCGCTGAGGCCAAAGGTGAGGGTGACCAGCGTTTCAGGCTCGATGGAGCCGGTGGCGTTGACGGTCGAGGTGATGCGGTCGCGGGTGACGGTGGCCTCGCGCAGGATTTCAAACTGCTGGTTGGCGGCCGCTTGCCGTCGCTGCATGACGAAGTAGATGCCGGTGGCGACAAGAGCCACCACCAGGACGGCGAGAAGGGTGTTCCTGAGATTACGAGACATAGGTTGTTCCCGACAAAGATCGATTCAAGCTCCCGGCGTTGACACGGGGGATAGGCCGATGTTTGTTATCAAATTGCGGGTCGGGTTTCTCCGCCCAACGCCTGATTATAGGATAAAGGCGACAGGAATACAGCCTGATACTTAGCGGACGATCATATGATGCGCCACCCTCCCCGGATGGGCGACCCTGGTTTCGCTATAGCCCGCTTTACGTGCAAGATGTCAGGCGATGCCGGTTTTTGCAGGTAAATGAATTAGGGGTAGGGGCGGGTTTCAAACCCGCCCCCTACATACCAACAGGGTCAAGCAACCGGGAAGGGACGCCGCGCGTTTCCATGGAGATGGTTGCCCGGTTGCCTGACCCCTACGATACCCTTGATTAATTCGTAAATACCCAGGAGCCGACGCTAACTGATTTGCACCGGGTCCTTAATCGCTCCGCGGTCGAACAGAGGTTCGTCGTAGGCCTCGTCCAGTCCTTCCGGCGCGGTCGTCTTCTCCACCTTGACGGCCGAATTCTTGAAATCGGGTATCTTGGCCCGCGGGTCGACGCGATCGAGCGTCAACGTGTTGGCCGCGGCTTCGGCGAAATGGAACGGCACGAAGATCGTGCCGCGCGGTGAACGACCGGTCACCAGAGCGCGCAACTTGATCGCGCCGCGCCGCGAGGAGACCTTGAGCCAGTCGCCGGTGGCGATATCCAGCGCAGCCGCGTCGTCGGGGCAGATTTCGCACACTGCCTCGGGGTAGACGTCCTCCAGCCGTGAGCGGCCGGTCATGGTGCTGCCGTGCCAATGATAGAGCACGCGGCCGGTAGACAGGTTGAACGGGTATTCGGCGTCGGGCTGCTCGGAGACGGTGCCAAATTGCACCGGCCAGAACTTGCCCTTGCCGCGCGGGAAGTCGTTGGCGAAGAGAAATGGCGTGCCCGGATGATCGAGGCTGGGGCAGGGCCAATGGACGCCGCCTTCGCGCTCAAGGCGCTCATAGGTGATGCCGTAGAATTCGGGCGTCACGCGGCGCATCTCTTCCCAGACGTCACTGGGGTGGCTGTAATCGAAGCCAGCCGAACGCTCGAGGCCCAGGCGCGCCTCAATGCGCCGGCCGAGATCGCTGAGGAGCTCCCAATCGGGGCGCGAATTCCCCACCGGCGCCACGGCCGCGTGGCACCGCTGGACGCGCCGATCGGTGTTGGTGAAGGTGCCGTCCTTCTCGGCGAAGCTGGTGGCGGGCAGGAAGACGTCGGCCATGGCCCCTGTTTCGTTGATGAAGATGTCCTGGCAAACCACGAACTCCAGCTGTTCCAGCGAGTGGCGGGTGTGATTCATGTTCGGTTCGCTCATCATGGGGTTCTCGCCCATGATAAACAATGCGCGCACCTCGCCGCTGAGCGATGCGTCGATGATCTCCGTGGCCGTTAGGCCGGGCACCGGGTTGAGCGACTTGCCCCATTCTTTCTCGAACCGCTCGCGGATGGCCGGGTTGCTGACGGGCTGATAGGCGGTGAAGACGTTGGGCAGCGCGCCGACGTCCGAGCAGCCCTGGACGTTGTTCTGGCCGCGCAGCGGGTTGAGGCCGGTGCCCGATCGGCCGACGTGGCCGCACATGAGGGCCAGATTGACCAGCGACAGGGTGTTGTCCGATCCGTGGGTGCTTTGGCTGATGCCCATGCCCCAGTAGATGGCCGCGCGCCCGGCGTTGGCGTAGATGCGCGCCGCCTCGCGGATCGATTCGGCCGGGACGCCACTGACCGATTCGGCCCACTCCGGAGTGAACTCATCCAGCGATTCCATGTAGTCGTTGAAGCCCTCGGTGCGCTCGCCGATGAAGTTGGGGTCGTACAGCCCTTCCTTGACGATGACATGGGCCATGGCCTGGAAGACGGCCACGTCGGTGCCGGGGTTCTGTCGCAGCCAGAGGGTCGAGAAGTTGACCATATCGATCCGCCGTGGGTCGACGACGATGAGCTTGGCTCCATTTTGCCGCACGGCGCGCTTCAGGAAGTTGGAGATAACCGGGTGGGTCTCGGTGGTGTTGCTGCCGGTGACGATAAACACTTCCAGGTTTTCCATCTCGGCGATGGAGTTGGACATGGCGCTGGTGCCGAGGGACATTTGCAGGCCGGCCACGGAGCCGGCATGACACAGCCGGGCGCAGTGGTCGATGTTGTTGGTCTCGAACAGGGCGCGAATGAGCTTCTGGTAGACGTAGTTGTCCTCGTTGGTGGCCTTGGCGCTGGCAAAGCCGGCGATGGCGTCGCCGCCATAGGTGCGGGCCACGCGCACCAGTTCGTCGGCCGTCAGGTCGAGGGCCTCGTCCCAGGTGGCCTCACGCCAGACGGGCGGGGCGCTGCGTCCCTCATGCCGGTTGGTGCGGATGAGCGGCGTCCTGATCCGGTCGGGATGCTTGACATAATCAGTGCCATAGCGACCCTTGACGCACAGCATCCCGTAGTTGGGGGCGGCGTCGAAAGGGGCCTCGACGGCGTAGATGAACTCATCCTTGATTTTCAGATTCAACTGGCAACCCACCCCGCAGTAGGGGCATGTGGTGCGGACGATGCGGTCGGGGACGATCATGGTCGTTCTCCTTCGATTTCAAATGTTGGCTCGCCATCTTCCAATAGGCATTCGATTACTTCTCGCAGGTTATCATGTAATTCATCAAGCGTTTCCGCCTGAGAATGCGCGCCGGGAAAATTAGGCACATAACCCACGTAACAACCTGTATCGATATCGCGTTCAATCACGGCTACGTAAGTTGCCATGTAATCCAAACCCCATGTCAATCGCTTGGCCCAAGAATCTCGTCCACGCCAAGAATCACATCGGCAAAGGCCAACGGCGACAGCGTGTTGCCCGGCGAGTAAATCGTCATAGTGCGGTAACCGCCAGTGGGCCTTGGCTCGCGGTAGACTTCGATTTGCCGCTCAGCCAGGTTGACGATCCAATAGTCAGCGATGCTGGCCGCGCTGTAGAGTGGAGCTTTTATCCGCCGATCATAACGAAGGGATGTATCAGCCACCTCGACTATGAGCAAAGTATCTTCCGGCTTGGGGTGATGCTCGCTATAAAAGTGATCCTGAAAACCCAACACAGCTACATCGGGCTGTGGCATACTCTCTTCGCTCAACTGTAAAGGGTTTTGAATACTTAGAATCACCTGCTTTCCCAATGCGCTCGTCAGTAGCCAGACCAGTCGATTAAGAGTCGATGCATGTGGCACTTCAATCGGACTCATCGTGACAATCTCCCCTCGAATCAATTCTATTCGCTCATGCTCTTGCAATATGCCGCTCTCTGCGAGGCACAAGTAGTCGCCAACCGAAAAAAGGCGGCGCTTGCCCCCTTCCCTTTCAACAACCTCTCCCCAAATTAACTCGACTCTTTCATCTTCTCTCAGCAGCCCAACCTTAGCCATCAGCATATAGTCAGCTACCGAAAAACGGTGGCGGGTCAATTCAACCGTCTCGATCTGCTCAACAGGTTCAGCGATCATGAGTCCTCGCTTGCCGCGATCGGGGGCGTCGTCGCGACTTTGCCATATTATACAACACGGCAGGTCATTCTTCGGATTCGCTCCGTCTCCGCCGCTTTCCGCCGCGTCGCGTCTGGCGGAAGATGTCGTCGGGGTCCACGCCTTGCTCCAGCAGGAATTGCCGCTTGGGCTTGAGGGCGTTGGTGGGGCAGACGCCGACGCACTGGCCACAGAAGACGCAGGTCGTGTCCATCATGCCGTCGCCGTCGAATGTGCCGATGAGGGTGTGGAAGCCGCGGCCGTCGAAGTTCAGCGCGAAGGTGTATTGCGCGTCCTCGGCGCAAACCTGCACGCAGCGCCAACAGTTGATGCACTTGTTATAGTCGCGCAGGTAGAAAGGGTTGTCGTCGTGGACCGGCGAGGTGCGTTGCTCCATGCCCGCGAATCGCTCCGTGTCGACCTCATATTCCACCAGCAGGTCCAGCAGGTGCGGCGCTTCGCTCAGATCGACAGTCGAGGTCAGCATCTCCAGGGTTGTCCGTCGCGCGGTCACCACATCCTTCGTCCGGGTGTTGACGACCATCCCCTCGGCCACTGCCGTCACGCAGGCGGCCGCCTGCAGTCGCCGGCCGACATCGACCGAGCAGATTCGGCATAGCCCGTTGGCCGTCAGGTGCGGATGATAGCAGACGACGGGGATGTCGATGCCGATCGACAGCGCCGCGTTGAGAATCGTCGTTCCCGCCGGCACGACGGCCGGCAATCCATCGATGGTCAATGTCACCATTTCCGAGGACATTGCATTACTCCTTGCTGCTGGTTCTCAGGGGCTGAGAGTCACGGATATCGGTCAAAATGCGCTCCGGATGGGTATAGATTCGCATCCGATCCTGGCGCAAATAGGCCACCAGGGTGATGTTCCAGGCCTCGGCCAGGGCCACCGACAGGCTGGTGGGCGAGGTGCCGGAGCAGACGATCGGCGTTTCCAGGCGGCGGGCCTTGTTAATCATCTCGCTGCTGATTCGGCCGCTGCTGATCAGGATGTGGCCGCGGGTGGGGATGTTTCCCAGCAGGGCCGCGCCCTGTAATTTATCGAGGCAGTTGTGGCGGCCGATGTCTTCCACCTGGAGCAGGAGGTGCTCTTCGCCCGGCACGCCCGCTTTGGCCAGCGCGGCGGTGTGGACGCCGCGCGCCGTCTGATACAGTTCCGCGCCCAGATGGACCATGCGCATGAGCGCTGACAGTTGCTCCGGCGTGACGCACAGATCACTCGTCAACGGCTCGTGGACGGCCGACAGATCGCTGAAGGTTAGCCCGCCGCCACAACCGGCGGTGATGGTCGCCCGGCGCGGCCGCTCAAACTCCGCGTCATGCAGCCAGACATCGACACAAGTGCCGTTCTTCGACAGGTGATGGGAGCGCACGTCGTCGAGGCCGTTGATGATCCCCTCGCTGTAGAGAAAGCCCAGCGCCAGCTCCGTCAGCTCGCGCGGGGTGCACATGAACGTCGCCAGTTCCCGGCCGTTGACGGAAATGCAGGCCAGAGCCTCGTCGATGACGGCGCCGTCGACAAATTGCGCGCCGTTGCCGTTCAGGCTCACATATTGCGCGGGACGAACTCCGATCGTCATCTCAAATGTCCGTTGCCGCCGCCCGCCTCAAATAGTTCCGGCCAGCGGTCGGCCGCGCTGAGGATGGCCAGGGCAGCCGTCTGTCCCAGACCGCACAGGGAGGTTTGGGTCATCGCCAGGCCGATATCCCGCAGCATTTTCTTGTCTTCGGCGCGCGGGCCGCCATGGTACAGGATGCGGTCCATGATCTCCAGCTGGCGCTGCGTGCCCAGAGCGCAGGGATAGCATTTACCGCAGCTTTCGTGGGCGAAGAAGCGGGCCAGCATGTACATGATGTCGCGCAGGTCGACCGCCTCGTCGAAGACCATGATGACGCCGGAACCGAGCGGGAAGCCGTTCGCCTTGGCATCCTCATACGTCAGGGGTGTGTCCAGCCGTTTGGGGCCGATGAAGACGCCGGCCGCGCCGCCCAGCAACACCGCCTGCACTTCCTTGCCCAGGACGCCGCCGGCCATCTGGATGAGTTGCCGGACAGTCAGGCCGAACGGCACTTCATAGACGCCCGGCCGGGCCACGCGACCGCTGACGCAGAACCATTTGGTTCCCGGCGAACCGGGCGTGCCCAACTTGTGCCATTGTTCGACGCCGATGTTGAGGACGGCCACTGTGGCCGCCAGTGTCTCGACGTTGTTGATGGCTGTCGGCTGCTGGAACAGGCCGTGGGTGGTCGGGAAGGGCGGCTTGATGCGCGGGAAGCCGCGCTTGCCCTCGATGGCTTCGAAGAGGGCCGTCTCCTCCCCGCAGATGTAGGCGCCTGCGCCCAGCCGCAGTTCGATGTCGAAGTTGAAGCCGCGCCGGCCGAGGATGTCGCGCCCCAGATAGCCGGCCTCGCGGGCCTTCTCGATGGCGTTCTTCAGCCGCTTGTAGCAGCGGGGGTATTCGCCGCGCAGGAATATCCAGCCGTTTTCGGCGCCGATGGTGTAGCCGGCGATGGTCATGGCCTCGATCAGGTTGAACGGGTCCTGTTCCATCAGCGCCCGGTCCTTGAAGGTTCCCGGCTCGCTTTCGTCGGCGTTGGCGATGACGTGCTTCTCGGCCGGGTGGCCGGGCGCATTGCGGGTCATCTCCCATTTCAGGCCCACCGGGAACATGGCCCCGCCGCGGCCGAGGACGTCGCTGCCTTTCATCCAGGCGATGATCTCCTCCGGCGTCATGGTCATCGCCTTGCGCAGGGCCTTGTAGCCGTCGTACTTCTCGAAATCGGCCAGACTGGTCGGGTCTATCTTGCCGGCGCGGGCCAGCTTGACCAGCGGTCCGCCGTAGATTCTCGGCTCCGGCTCCGGATAGGTCCCGTCCAGGAAGGCGTCGACGTCCTCCGGGGTCAGGTCACCCGCCGGCCGGTCGCCGTTGAGGGCGTTGGGCGCGTGCTCGCACATGCCCAGGCAGGGGACACATTCATAGGTTATCGTGCCGTCCCGGCTGGTTTCTCCGGGTTTCAGCCCCAGGCGCTCCTCGATGGCCTGGCGCACGGCCGGGCTGCCGGCCATGTGGCAGGCGGGGTCGAAGCAGACGCGGATGACGCGCGGTGCGGTTGGCTCGTTGTAGAACATCGAGTAGAACTCGACGACGCCGTGGATATCGGACAGGGGCACGCGCAGGGTCTCGCCGATGGCCATGAGCATTTCGCGCGGCAGCCAACCGTGGATAGCCTGGGCTTCCTGGAGGAGGGGCAAGAGCGCCTCGCGGCCACGACCGCGATACTTCTGAAGGATCGGTTCCAGCGGGGCTAAATCGATTGTTTCGGACTGCACCATAACTACTATCTCCTCAGGAACGGGCGATGAGCCGGTGGTGGTTTATGGATGCGAGGATTGGATTTCGCAAAATGACGTTGTGGATACGATGACGGAAGTGATTATAACTCGCCTTGCGACGAGGGAAAGGATTATGATGTCGATCGGCCGGAGTTTTCGTGACCCGGTGAGGCGCGGCTTATTCCAGCAAGGACACGACGCGCTCGTAAAACGGGTGGCGCGAGGCCAGCAAGAGGGCTGCCCGCGCATCTTCGTGACGGCCGACCAGCCGGTAGAGCAAACCCAGCACGAAGAAGATGGCCGGATCGGTGATGCCCGCGGCGATGGCCTGCTCATACGATGCTATGGCCACGCCCGCGCGGCCGCTTCCTTCGTGGAGTATGGCCTGCCGCAGATGAGCGTAAGCCTCCGGATTGATTGTGTTGTTCAGAGCTAGGGTGCTTTGGTGAATGATGGCCGTCAGTTGCCATTGGGCAAAATCAGCTCCGGCGCTGATCAGGTCGCCGGTCTCGACGCGCGGTTCGTGCTGTCCGCTCCGCTGGTCACGGGCGGCAACGCAGCGCCAGGCCTCTTCCGTGATAGGCCACACGGATTGGGCGTCGGGGAATTCGACCAAAGCCGAAGAGCAAATATGGAGGGCCATCAGGCAGCGACCTTCACGCAGCAATTTCTCGGCCAGCGCCAGGTAATGGCGCGACGCGGCCTCGGCATCGCCGCGCTGTTTGCCGGCTATGGCCAGCCGTTCGTGGGCCGCGAGCAAGTCCTCCTGCAAACGCACGGCCGCTTCCCATTGTGCCTTGGCTTCTTCGACTTGCTGGTGATCCCAGTAAATATCGCCGGCTAACAGTCGACTGCTCGCGGCTTCGGCCGCCAACCCCAACTTTTCCTGAATGGCCGCCACCTTGTTGATGTAGACGGGCGTGTTGCCGCCCAACCGGGCCGCCTCCTTGTAGCAAGCCAAGGCTCGCGCCGGGTCGGCCATCGCCTGGTGAGTGTCGCCCAAGCCGTTGAAGACGCGCGGCTCGTGCGGCAGGCCGGTCAGCGCGGTCTGGAAGCAAGTGAGGGCTTGCTGCCATTTACCCATCTGGGCGGCTTCTTCGCCGATCTCCAGGGCCAGCAGGTAGCGTTGTGTCGTTTCGGTCATGTCGGATCGTGCGCCGGTGACGGACTTTGGGTCGCGGGTTCAGGCATTGGATGTGGGCGGAGCCTCATTGCCGTTGATCTCGCGTTCCAGTTCATCCAAGTATATCCGCATCAGGCGAGTTCGTCGCTCTGCTTCGCGCCGGCCCGCATTCGTGTGCATCATGGCCGCCAGTTTCAACAGCTTGGTGTAGAAATGGTCGATGATGTAGGACTGCTCGTCGGCGGCGCGGACATGGGGGAGCGGTTCACCCGAATGGTAGAGGGGCGTGCCCATGGCCCCACCCAGCTGGATCGTCCGGGCGATGCCTATCGCGCCCAGCGAGTCGAGCCGGTCGGCGTCCTGAACGACTTTGGCTTCCAGAGTCTCGGGGGGAATCGCCGCGCTGAAGCTGTGGGCGGCTATGGCGTGTTCGATGGCCGGGATGAGATCGTTTGGATAGCCTGCCCCGCGCAAAAAGGCCCCCGCCGCCGCGGCCGCCAGCCGCGACGCCTGAGCGCGTTGGGGCGAATCCTTGGGCAAGGCGATGCAATCGTGGAGCCAGGCCGCGGGCAACACCACCGCCAAATCGGCCTCCTCGACCGCGGCCAGCCAACGGGCATTGGCCACGACGCGACGGATGTGGTCCATTTCATGGGCCGGGTCCGGGATCGGGTTCAAGGCAAAATCCGAAAAGGGTTCCGATGGAGCGCGCTTGCCCATCGAACGCTCGGCGAATTGCTCGAAGCGCGGTTCCCAATCGCTTAAGATCATGAATTGTGTGTTGATTGTTATCGCGAAACCCGCGGCTCCCACTATCTGCGCCGGTTGTATGGCGAGCTTATGACATTCGCCGGTGGATTTCAAGCAGGTCGCTGAGGACGGCGTAGCCTGTCTCGACGCGCCCCGCGCCCGGCCCGACGATGGTCACGTCGCCCAAGAGGCGGGTGACGAAGGTGATGGCGTTCGTCGCCCCGGAGACCGAGGCCAGCGGGTGATTTTGCGGCAGCCGAATCGGCTTCACGCAAGCCTTCACCATGTCGGGCGTTCGCTCGACCCAGCCGACCAGCTTCCATACCTCGCCCACGCGGTTGGCCCGCACGACATCCTTGGTGGACATGTCGCGGATGCCCTCGCGCTCGACGTTTTCCAGTCGCAACGGCACGCCCAGGAGCAGGTTGGCGAGGATGACAACCTTGATCGCCGCGTCATAGCCGTCGACGTCGGCCGTGGGATTGGCCTCAGCGTAGCCTTTTTCGCGAGCCTCTTCCAGGGCCGATTTGTAGGATTCGCCGTCGGCCATGCGGGTCAGGATGTAGTTGGTCGTGCCGTTGAGGATGCCCTGGATGCGGTTTATGCCGGCGGTGGCCAGCAAATCGCGGCCGACGCGCAACAGCGGCGTGCCGCCCATGACCGTGCCCTCGACGCCCAACATGACCCCGCGCTCGGCGGCAGCGGCCGACAGCTCCGGGTAATACAAGGCGATCGGCCCTTTGTTAGTCGTCACTACGTGACGATCATTGCGCAGGGCGGCGCGGATGTAACTTGTGGCCGGCTCTCCGCTGAGCAGATCGCTGGATGTCAACTCCACGACAACGTCGGCGTTGCTCTCATAGATGATGCGGGGAACATCCCAATCGTAATAGGCCGCTTTCACACTGTCGATGCGCCTCGTCTGCTCATGGGCCGACAGCAAGACGCCGGGATCGATACCCTCGGGATTGTAGATATTGCCATGACCGGCGGTGTTGACGGAGACAATGGAAAACACCGCGCCATGCTGGTCGGCGATCATCTTGCCGTAATCCCGTAATATCGTTGCCAGGCCCTGGCCGACGTTGCCGAACCCGATGAGCGCGAGTTTGTAGGAGCGCATAATGAACTTGTCCGTCCTTTGCTGAAATGTAGGCCATTGTATCACAACAAACCCTTGCCCGTTCACCTCCGGACGGCGTACACTACAGGGCTGGATGAATATTTTTACAATCGCGCGCCGTCGGCGCGTGTTCCTTGTGTCATTGCTCTCTCTGTTGGCTCTTATCCCGTTCACCAGCCCGGCGGCCGCCCAGACCGAACCCGCGCCCACCTCCGAGACGGCCGCGGAGCCGACGGCCCTGCCGCGGCCGCTTGACGATCGCTTCGGCGTCATTGAGAGCTTCGAAGACCCCGCCGCCGCTTCTCGCCTGCGGGTGGGCTGGACGCGCGTCCGGTTTCAGTGGGCCGAGGTGCAGCCCGGTGGCCCGGACGACTGGAAGCCGCCGCTGAACGACGAGGAGCTGGCGGCCGAGCTGGATGCCGGGCGCGAGATCGTCGGCTTGCTCATCGGCATCCCCGACTGGGCGCGCGATGCGGGAGGCGTGCTGCGTGGCTTGTCGCTGGCCCACGACGATCCTCGCAACAGTTGGGCCGTCTTTGTCGGCGAGGTCGTAACCCGCTACGCCGGACGCATCGATCGCTGGATCATCTGGAACGAGCCGGACATCGGCGACCCCGCCGCGCCCGGCCACACCTGGGACGGCGATATCGAGGAATTCGCGCAGTTGCAACGGACGGCCTATCTGGCGGCCAAGGAGGCCAATCCGGCGGCCGTCGTCCATCTGGGCGCGTTCACTTACTTCTGGGATCCCGGCTATTTCGCCCGCTTTCTCGATGTGATGGCGGCCGATCCCGCGGCGGCAGCCCACGATTACTACTTCGATGTCGCCACCGCCCACCTCTACTTCCAGCCCAACGCGGTCTACAATATCCTCTACGCCTTTCGCAAGGTGATGGCCACTCGCGGGCTGGACCAGCCCATCTGGCTGGTGGAGACCAACGCCCCGCCGATGGATGATCCCTACTGGATCGTGGACAACTGGACGTTGGCGGTGACGTTGAACGAACAGGCGGCTTTCATTCCCCAGGCCATCGCCGTGGCCCTCGCCGCCGGCGTCGATCGCATCGCCGTCTACAAACTGAAAGACACGCCCGATGATCGACAGGCCAACCCTGAGCCGTTCGGGCTGATTCGCTGGGACAACAGCCGGCGACCTGCCTATGACGCCTATCGCGTCGCCATTCAGCGGCTGAGCGGGGTCACGACCGCCGAACGCGAGCGCTGGGAAGGCGTGGGTCAGGTGCGTCTGGAGCAAGAGGCGCATACGACCACCGTGCTTTTTGCCCGTCTGCCCTGGCCGCAACAGGCGCAAGTGACGGCCACGGCCGCGACGGCTGAACTGGTGGATATGTGGGGCCATAGCGAGACGATCGCGGCCGACGGCGGCGTCTTCACAGTGGAGTTGCCGGCCGCGCTGTGCACCCAAACCATCGCCGATTACTGCATGATCGGCGGCACGACCTATTATTTGATCCAGAACAAGGGCGAACCGTTAGCGACGGAGAACATGCCTCCGGAAGAAGATGCCGAGACATCGGCGGCGACTCCGATCGCGACCGCCACGGAGCCGATCCCTGCGGCGACACCTTCGCCGCCGGCACCGGTTGAGACGGTCGGCCTGGCGCCGCTAGAGACGACGACACCGGCGGCGACGGCAATAGCAACGCCTTCGCCTCTCCCTGAAAGCACGCCACCGCCCGAAGCCGACGGCGCGCCATCACCCGGCGGGGAATCGCTTGTGCCCGCGGGTTATGTGGGTCTGGTGATGCTTGGGTTGGGTCTTGTGCTGGCGGCCGGGATGGCGGGCTGGTGGCTGGTCGCCCGTCGTCGGGAGAAACAGAAATAAAAAAGCGCGACCCCGTGGCCGCGCCTTCCGTCACATGGACAAGGAGTTACGCCTGAGGCCTAATCTCGAACCGAATCGCCGTCCGCTCCTGGTCGTCGATATCCACATCGACAAAGGAGGGGACGCAAACGATATGGACGTCTTCCTCGGCCAGATAGCCCTTGGCGATTACAATGGCTTTCACAGCCTGGTTGACGGCTCCCGCGCCGATAGCCTGAACTTCGGCATGACCGGATTCGCGCATGACACCGGCGATGGCGCCGGCGACGGCGGCCGTGCGAGAGCGAGCCGACACTTTGATGACGTTCAGGGTCAACGGAGTGTCTCCGTTATCGCTGTACAATGCTTCCTGGGTGATAGTGTTTTCGAGCATGATAGACTCCATTGTGATGTATGGTGGAATGGCTAGGTCTATAGCATACCATTTTGCCCGTTCCCTTGGTTAGGTCCTTAAGTCCTAATCATAAGCCAAGTCGAATGACGTTATTGATCCGGTACAAATAGCCGATAGGCCATGAGTATGACAGAACATTCAGACCCCTCGCCCGCGGGTTCCGACCGCAGCCAGGTTTTTCGCGCCGCCGGGCTGGTGGCCGCGCTGGCCTTGCTGAGCCGGGTCTTGGGCCTGTTGCGCGAGATCGTCGTTCGCAACTATCTCGGCGTCACCACGCTGGAGGCGACCGCGTTTGAGATCGCCTCCCGGTTCCCCGAAACCATCTTTTTGATCATCGCCGGGGGGGCCATCGGCTCGGCCTTCATTCCGACCTTCACCGCCTACTTCAGCCGCGACGACGAGGACGGCGGTTGGCGACTGTTCTCGGCCGTCATCAATCTCGTCACCCTGGCGACGACGGTCGTGTCGATCCTGGCCATGGTCTTCGCTCGGGAGTTCGTCATCTTTTTCTATGCCGACAGCATCGCTGCCGATCCCGCGCTTCTGCCGGTCACGGTCGATCTGATGCGCGTCATGTTGCTATCGCCGATCATTTTCGGCGTCAGCGGCATCGTCATGGCCGCGCTCAACGCCCGCCGCCACTTTCTGCTGCCGGCCGTCGCGCCGTCGGTCTACAACATCGGCATCATCGCCGGGGGGATGATCGGGGCCTGGGCGGGCGGGGGCGAGCCGTTGCCGGCGGCCGTGGGGCTGGCCTGGGGGACGGTGGCAGGCGCGCTGGGTCATCTGCTGGTGCAGCTGCCGGGGTTGCGCGGCCGTCGCGCCCGCTATAGCCCCATCTTCACCCTGCGCGATCCCGGCGTGGTGCAAGTGTTGCGCCTCATGGGGCCGCGGGTGCTGGGTCTTTCCTTCAGCGAAGTCAACAAGTTCGTCATCCTGTTTCTGACCGGCACGATGGCTCTGGGCACGCTGCCGGCGCTGAACGCGGCCTTCCGCATCCTCATCATGCCCCAGGGGATATTGGGCCAGGCGCTGGGCATCGCCGCCTTCCCGACGCTGGCGATCATGGCCGCGCGCTCGGCTCATCGCGAGATGCGCGGCATCCTGAGCGATTCATTGCGCCTCATCCTGTTTCTGGGGCTGCCGGCCACGGTGCTGCTGATCCTGCTGGCCGAGCCGTACATCGCCATCCTGTTCGAGCGCGGCCTGTTCGATGCCGAGGCTACGAGGCTGGTCGCGGTGGCCCTGCGCTATTATGCCATCGGCCTGGTGGCCCTGACGGCCATTGAGGTGATCGCCCGCGCCTTCTACGCCCTGAGCGATACGCTGACGCCGGTGCTGATCGGCGGCTTGCAGATCGTGGCCATGTGGCTCCTCAGCCTGTGGTTCCGCGATGTGGTGTTTCCCGCGCTGGGTCTCATGCCGCTGGGCGGGCTGGCGCTCGGCTTCAGCCTGTCGAACCTGATCGAGGTGGGGCTGCTGCTGTGGCTGGTGCGCGGCAAGCTGGGCGGGCTGGACGGCCGCTCGCTCCTCTCCGGCACGGCGCGCATGGGGCTGGCCTCGCTGGCGATGGCCGCGGCCATCGGGCTGCTGTTCCTTGTCGTGCCGCCCGCGGCCGTCTGGTGGCGGGCCGTCGCCGGGTCGTTGGTCGGCGGGGTGGTCTATCTGTTGGTCGCCTGGCTGTTGCGCGTCGAGGAGTGGCAGCGGGTGATGGGCATGGTCCGGGCACGCCTCCGGCCCGGCCATTGAGCAGGCATAAAAAAGGCCCGTCAAGGGCCTGTCGCGGATGATTCGGTTGGATGGGGGCGTGGTATTAGTTGCCCGCGGAGACGGCCGCGTTGTTCATCGTCGCCGAGGCCCGGCCCAACAGCTCGCCGTTGACCCAAATCTCCAGCGTATAGCGACCCTCGCCGAACCCTTCCTCAGGATTGAGATAGATGTAGCCGGGACCTTCGTCGCCATAGACCCACAACTCGTTGCCGCCGTCGATGACCTTGTTATTGTGACGCCACACCCATGACCAGGCCATGCCGTCGGCCATCTCTTCATACTGGAACGTGGCGTAGAGGGTGTAGAAGCCCTCGCCGAAGACGCCGGCAGGATTGATGGCCTTGTACTCATCGGTGACGGTGCTGGAGAATACGACGGTGCCGAGATTCGTGCCCGGTTTCAGCTCCACCTTAGGCTTCACGCGGTCGTAGGCGGCGGGCAACTCGGCCGAGAATGTGGCTGCCTGGTCGGCGTTGAGGAGGACATTGGCGATGCCGCCGCCCTGGGATGTGTTCGTGGTCGGGGTTGTGGCGGCGCGGGCCAGTTCGGCGGCCGACGGTTGGGCCATCAACTCCTGGATAGCTTGCGGGGCCGGCTTGGCGCGCGTCAACAACGCCATGCGGATGGTGTCATCCTGTGGGGTGCGCCAACCGTATACGCCGACGCCCACCCCCAACAGCATGATGATGGTGAATATCGACAGATACGATTGCATTCGTCTGGCGGCCTGCTGCCGCATGAAAAAATAGGGCGACCGCTTGGTGTCTCGCCATTGCTTCACCGACGCCAGGAGCGCCAGAAGCCCGAGCACAAGCAGCAACCCTAATATCCAGGGCAGTATGGTTCCAGATAGCAGCAGAGTAAGACTACTCAAACAGTTCCTCTTCCAGATTCGTTTGGCATTATAGATGGGCAGGGCGACGCTTGGCAAGCGTCAAAAGTACTAGGCCGCCTGTTTGGGCACGAAATGCCCCTAAAGTGCCGCCGTTTTGCCTCTGAAACGGTCATTTATGAACGCCGGATAAGAGGAACGCCGGTTAGATGCCGGACATCTCAACCTGATGGTAGGCGCGAAATTCGTCACGATCCAGCCATTGCCGCACCGAATCAGCCAGCGAAACTTCCCCGGACAGGATGCGCGATCGGTCGGCGGCCGCCCAGCGGGTGCGAACATCATAGGCCAGCCGAAACTGGGCCAGCGACAGCTTGGCCTCCGGCCCGGCCTCATCCATGAAGCCCGATGCGAAATAATCACGCTCTGTTTGGCGACGGTCATAGGCGACGCGCCGGATGGTTGCTTCCCAGCCCTGTTCCGGCGACCAGATGAATCGGCCGTAGGCGGCGCGACCGTCGCCGTCGCCCGGGATGCCGACCGACCCTGTATTGACCACCAGCGTGCCGTCCAGCGTGCGGATATGGGCCACGTGGGTGTGGGCGGTGACGAACACCCGCGCCCCGGTCACGATGCGGTGACGGACGACCTCGTCGGGTGTGAACGGGTAGATGCCCGCACGATTGCCCAGCAGCGTGCCGTGCATGGCCACCAGCGACGAGCCGTCGGGCGCGGCCCAGTCCCAGCGCTCCGGCAGCGCGGCCAGGTCGTCGACCTCTCCGTGGAGTTGCTCGTAGGTCCAGCGGCTGAGGCGGATGAGGTCGTAGGCGGGGCCTTCGCGGGGCGTGGCCGGGTCGCGCCACTCGGTGACATACTCCTCATGATTGCCGCGCAGCACGTGCCAGTTGTCGCGCGCGCGTCGCTCGGCGATGTACCGCCAGCAAGTGAGGCTGCTCGGCCCGTCGTTGACGATGTCGCCGTTCACCAGCACCCGGTCGGGTTGCCAGGCGTCGATGTCGGCCGCCGCGGCCTGAAGCGCGGGCCAATTGCCGTGGATATCGGACAGAACCGCCAGTTTCATCGCGTGTGGGGGTTGCCTGGCCGCCTCAAAGCTGCCATCGCGGCGGCCGTTTCTCCAGGAAGGCGCTCATCCCTTCGCGGCCCTCATCGCCGGCGCGAAGGCGAGCGATGGCCTCGGCGGTGTAGTCACGCATGCTCTCCTTGGGCTGGAAGGCGACAGTGTGGATCAGTTCCTTGATCGCGGCCTGGGCCTGCGGGGCAGCTTGCAGGAGTTGATTCACGCGCTCCGTCACGGCCGCGTCCAGGTCGGCCTCGGCGACGACATGATGGATGAGGCCGATGGTCAGGGCGCGTTGGGCGTCAAAGCGCTCGCCGGTCAGGAACAACTCGCGGGCGCGGGCGGGGCCGATGCGCGCCAGGACGAAGGGTGAGATCACCGCGGGCAGGATACCCAGCCGGGCCTCGCTGAATGCGAACGTGGCCCTGTCGGCGGCCACGACGATGTCGCAGCAACACACCAGCCCCGCGCCGCCGCCGATGGCCGCCCCGTTGATCCGCCCCACCACCGGCTTGGGGCAGCGGTCGACGGCCAGCATCAGGTCGAAGATGGCCTGTCCGTCGGCCACGTTCTGGTCAAAGGTGTAATCGGCCGCGGCGCGCATGAAGCTCAGGTCGGCTCCGGCGCAAAACGAGCGGCCGTTGCCCGTCAGCACGACCACGCGCACGTCGTCACGTTCCGGCAACCCGCGGAAGATGACGGTGAGTTCGGCCATCAGGGCGGGGTTCATGGCGTTATGGATGTCGGGCCGGTTCAGGGCGACGGTCAGCACGCCGCCCTCTTGCGATACTGCGACTGATTGGGTCGTCTCGCTCATTGCACCTCCATAAGAGCAGGGGCGGGTTTCAAACCTGCCTCAGGTTTCAAACCCGCCCCTAACCCAAAAGTTGTTGGCCGGCGGACAGGCTGAAATCCGGCCTCACCCGCCACTCGAATTTCAGACTGCTTCAACCGATTGCGGCTCGGACAGCGGGCGTTCAGTGACCTGACCGTTGGCGGAAATCGGATCGTTCATCAGCTTTTCGAAGCCCGGACGGTCGAGTGTTTCCACTTCCATGAGCGTCGTGGCCAGGTGCACCATGCGGTCGTGGTTCTGGTCGATGATCGTCCGCGCCCGATTATAGTTGTCCTCGAGGATGCGCTTGACTTCGGCATCGATGGTCTGGGCCGCTTCCTCGCTATAATCCCGGCCGCCACCAAAATAGCCCATCTCGCGGCCGAGGAACGGGTTGTGCGATCCGCTGCCGTAGGTGGGCAAGCCCAGCTTGTCCGACATGCCGTATTCCATGACCATCGCCCGCGCCAGTCGGGTGGCTTGCTGCAGATCGCTGGAAGCGCCGGTGGTGATGCGGCCGAAGAAATGCTCTTCCGATGCTCGCCCGCCCAGAGCCATGGCGATCTGGTCTTCGAAGAACTCGCGGCTGTGGAGCGCGCGGTCTTCCGGCAAGGACATGACATAGCCGCCGGCGCGGCCGCGGGGCACGATGGTGATCTTTTGCACCGGGTCAGTGTTGGGCAGGAAGAAGCTGACGATGGCGTGGCCGGACTCGTGATAGGCCACGGTCATCTTGTCGTCCTCGCTCATCACGCGGGTCTGGCGTTCCGGCCCCATGACCACGCGGTCGAAGGCGTCCTGGAACTCCAGCAAGCCGATGGTGCGTTTGTTGCGCCGGGCGGCGAAGATGGCCGCCTCGTTGATCAGGTTTTCCAGATCGGCGCCGGAGAACCCGGCCGTCAGGCGGGCTGTGTCCTTGAAGCTGACATCATTGGCGATGGGCTTGCCGCGGGCGTGCACCTGGAGGATCTTCTCCCGGCCGGCGATGTCGGGCAAATCGACGAAGACCTTGCGGTCGAAGCGGCCGGGGCGCAGCAGGGCCGGGTCGAGGATGTCGGCCCGGTTGGTGGCGGCGATGACGATGACGTTGGTCTCGTTGTCGAAGCCGTCCATCTCGACCAGGATCTGGTTGAGCGTCTGCTCGCGCTCGTCATGGCCGCCGCCCAGGCCCGCGCCACGCTGGCGGCCGACGGCGTCGATCTCATCCACGAAGACGATGGACGGGGCGGCCGCTTTGGCCTTCTCGAACAGGTCGCGGACGCGGCTGGCGCCCACGCCGACGAACATCTCAACGAATTCGGAGCCGGAGATGTGGAAGAACGGCACGCCTGCCTCGCCGGCCACGGCTCGCGCCAGCAGCGTCTTGCCGGTTCCCGGCGGGCCGACCATCAGCACGCCCTTGGGGATTCGCGCGCCGACCTGGACGAACTTCTCCGGTTCGCGCAAAAACTGTACGACCTCGGCCAGCTCCATCTTGGCCTCCTCAACGCCGGCGACGTCGTCGAAGGTGACGGTCGGCCGGTTGGTGTCGTTGAGGTTTCGCGCCCGGCTGCGGCCGAAGCCGAAGATATTGTTGCCGCCGCCGCCTTGCATCTGCCGGAAGCCGCGAGTGAATATCCAGATCAGCAGCAGGAGGGGGCCGACAGTCAGGGCGATGCTCAGGAAGGTATTCCACGTCGACTGGTCGCGAACGACCAGATTGTTATTGAGCGCCTCGGCGGAGATGCCGTAATATTCAAATGTTTCGATGAGGCTGTCGGAGGGGGCCTTTACCGCGCCAAAGGTGCGGCCGTCGTCCAGCACGATCTGCAAGCGGTCGCCGGTGACGATCAGCTGTTTCACCTCACCGGCGGTGATGTGATTGGCCATCTCCTGCAGGGTGATCTGTTCCGGCCCGCTGAACTTGCCGCTCAGCCAGAATTGCAGCCCCACGATCACCGCGAAGATGGTGATGATCCAGACCCAGGTCGGGACGGAGGGGCGATTCTCGTTCTGTTGGTCATCCATATTTTCCATTCTCCAGCAAAGCAACCGGTTATTCAGTCAAGGTCGGGCGGCGCGATAACGATAATAAAAATGAACATAAATGCGCGATCCGGCTGCTTTTTCGGGGACCATTCAATCAATAGACGCGCGTACCCTCTACTATAATAGATGAAGCTTACCAGTTTTCCATTTGATGCGCATAAGCGCTTAGCCGTTGATTATCTAATGGGTGACTTGGCCGCCACCCTGATTGATTGTACGTATTCCGGCCGCCTGTTTCAAACCTGTTCGTCCAGGGTAGGGTAACCATCGCTACCACCATTCGCCCGGAGGGGCTATAGTTAGGCGGTATATGAACCTCGAACATATTCTTGAGACCGCTGAAGCCACCGCTCGCGCCGCCGGCGCCCTGTTGATGGACGGCTTCGGCCAAGAGAAAGAAATACACACCAAAAGCTCGGCGATCGACTTCGTGACTCAGTACGATCTGGCGGCCGAAGCGTTGATCCGGGAGCGTTTGCGGGCCGCCTTTCCTGACCACAGTTTCATCGGCGAGGAAGGCGCGGACGAACTCGGCTCGCAACCCTACACCTGGCAGATCGACCCGCTGGACGGCACCAATAACTTCTCCCACGGCTTCCCGGTGTTTTGCACGTCGCTGGCTCTCTATGAGGGACGGCGGCCGCTGGTGGCCGTCGTCTACGATCCGACCCGCGATGAATGCTTCAAGGCCGTTGCCGGGGGCGGGGCCATGCTGACCAGCCCCGCCGGCACCAAGCCGCTGCGCGTCACGGCGACCGCTGAACTCCTCCACAGCCTGTTGGCGACCGGCTTTCCTTATGACGTCCATACCAGCCCGCTCGACAACGGCGCGTATGTGAGCCGGTTCATCAAGCGCGCGTTCGGCTTGCGTCGTGCCGGTTCGGCCGCGCTCGACATGGCCTATGTCGCCGCCGGACGGCTGGATGGCTACTGGGAGTTTAAGGTGCACTCGTGGGACGTGGCCGCGGGCATCCTGCTGGTGCAGGAAGCGGGTGGCGTGGTGACCGAGATCGACGGTCGTCCGCTGGAACTCGCTCCCCAGATGCATATTCTGGCCAGCAACGGCGTCATCCACGACGCCATGTTGGCCGTCATCCGTGAAGTGGACGAGCGTCACCCGACGACGGCCGAGGAGATCGCCATCACGGGATAGGGCCATGCTTCCGACGGGTATCGGCATCCGCAACGAGATCATCGCCGAGGTCTGGCAGACGTTCATCCGGACGGGCCGACTCGACGCGACTCAGGCCGCCCAAATGGACCCGGCCGTGGTGCGGTCATGGCGACGCTGCGTCTCCCGTTTTGACCCGACGTCGCGGGCGCGCCCCGTTTCCATCAGCCGCGACGCACTGACGTCGATCCTGCGGGCGCAGCAAGACCTCATCACCTTTGCCACGCCCTTTATTGAGGATATCTACCAGTTTACCGAAGGCTCGGACTATGCCATTCTCCTGGCCGACGGCGCGGGCTGTATTCTGGCGGTGGGTGGCGACCCACGGGCCATTGACCGGGCGGCGACCATCGGGCTAACCCAGGGGGCGTACTGGTCGGAGAGTACGGCCGGCACCAACGCCCTGGGCATGGTACTGCAGGAAGCCACGCCCGTGCAGGTGGTGGGGGCTGAGCATTATTTTGATTATCTCCATCCTTTCGTTACCGTCGCCGCGCCCATCCATGACGTGCGCGGCCGCATCATCGGGCTGATCGGCATGGTCGGCCCTCTCGAGACGGCCACATCCCATACGCTCGGTCTGGTCATGTCGGCCGCGCGGGCCGTGGGCAGTCAAATGCAGGTTGACTGGTCGCTGGAAGAGGCCAACCAGCATCTGGGCCAGGTGAACACCATCCTGGGAGCCATCAACGAGGGGGTGATCGTCTGGAGCCAGGAGGGCGAGATTCGCCACGTGAACGAGCAGGCGGCCCGGATGCTGCACATCAACCCGCGCATCGCTGTGGGGCGGCCGCTGACCCATGTATTGAACCCGCCGGCCGAACTCACGGCCGCCATCCGCGAGGGCAAGGGATTTCAGGATGTGGAACTCAGCCTGCAAGTCGGCGAGCGAGTGGCGCGCTGCCTGGTGACCCTGCGACCCATCCATGAGGCCGGGCCTCAGCCGGTGAGCTACGTCGCCTTGCTCAGTCCCATCGAACATGTGCGGCAGATCGCCCAGCAGCAGTACGGCTCGCAGACGGGCATGAGCATCGATGACGTTCAGGCCGAGTCGGCCGGCATGCGGCGCGTGGTGCGCCTGGCCCGCACGGCGGCCCGCGGCGCGGCGCCGGTGCTGATCCTGGGCGAGGGAGGCGTCGGCAAGAATTTGCTGGCGCGCGCCATCCACAACGACGGAGCGCGAGCGGGCAAGTCTTTCATCGACATCAATTGTCGGGCCATCCCCCACGAGCTGATGACGCGCGAGATCCTGGGTCACGAGCAGGACACCCACACGCGCGGCCGCCCCAGCAAGTTCGAGCTGGCCGATGGCGGTACACTGCTCCTCGACCAGATCGAGAACCTGACGCTGGAATTGCAGGCCGCGCTGCTCCACGTCATTGAGACGAAGCACGTGACGCGCCTGGGCAGTTCGACGCCCATCCCCGTTGATGTGCGGATCATCGGCGCGACGACCGCCAACCTGGAGGACCTGGTGACTCAGGGCGGTTTCATGCCCCATCTGTACTATCGCTTCGGCGTCTTCAAGATACAGGTGCCGCCATTGCGCGAGCGGGTCGAGGATATCCCCTTGCTGGCCGAGCGTTTCCTGGCGCGGCAGGCGACCCATGACAGCCGCACGATGTGGATCGAGGATGAGACGGTGCGGTTCCTGGGGCGCTATCCCTGGCCGGGGAACGTGCGCGAGCTGGAGAGCGCCCTGGAGCGGGCCATGCTCCAGAGCCGCGACGACGTCATCCGGCCGGGCGACTTGCCGGAGATGGTGCGCAACGGCCGCGTGCTGACCGGCCGCCATCCGTTGGCCCAACCGGTCATCTCCGTCGACGAGGCCGAGCGCGAGGCGATCCTGCGCGCCGGATGGGCCTGCAGCGGACGGGTGACGGAGATGTCGCGCCTGTTGGGTATCGGCCGCTCGACCCTCTGGCGCAAGATGAAGCAACTCGGGATTTCTTCCACGATTTTCAAAAATTAACCCGTCTCATAATGAAACATCATTTCAGAAGAGATGTTTCAGAATGAAACGAAAATCGATCAACGCTTGACCACCCGCGGGCCGGGTTTTATCATGTGTCTTTAGTGCGCTTTGCACAATCTCCGCTGCCCAATACTGTCCATTGTGCATAAAAGTGCGCCATCGATCTGTCCGAACGTCTGAGCAGTCCGTCACTGTTGTAATCCGTGGGCGCGTCCATTATCCGATCAATCCCTTAAAATCTGATCGCGCTGTCCGCCTAATCCGGGCGAGAGATTGATCCGCCCGGGCAAGGAGATTCGCCTATCGAAATAAAAGAACCGGCTCAATTCCCCTGAAGTGCGACTTCCCGCGACTTGATGCGGAGCACGATAAACCTCCTCGCGACGCGAGGACGACATTCCGCACATTCATTTTGTTCAAAAAAAGGAGAAATAAAGTGCCCTCAAATTTTGTTGGTGAACTACTTGGAACGATGTTTCTGATGATTTTGGGCGACGGCGTGGTGGCCAATGTTGTCCTGAGCAAAACCAAAGGCAACAACTCGGGCTGGATCGTCATCACCACAGGCTGGGCCATGGCCGTCATGGTCGGCGTGTTTATCGCCATTTCCGCGGGCGCTCCCCAGGCCGACATTAACCCGGCCGTCACGATCGGCAAGTGGTTGATCCTCGGCGTCTATAGCGCCGGCGATGCCATCATGACGATGGTGGCCCAGGTCATCGGCGCCTTCCTGGGCGCGGTGGTTGTCTGGTTGAGCTACTACAGCCATTGGGCTCCGACCGCCGATCCCGGCTCGAAACTGGCCGTCTTCTCGACCGGCCCGGCCATCCACAGCCCGGTCTGGAACTTCGTAACTGAGGTTGTCGGCACGATCGTCCTGCTGTTTGGCGTCGGCGCTATCTTCGGCAGCGCGACCGCCGGCTCCCCCGCCGCCGGTCTTGGCCCGTATCTGGTCGGGGCGCTGGTCTGGGGCATCGGCCTCTCGCTGGGCGGCCCCACGGGCTACGCCATCAACCCCGCCCGTGACCTTGGCCCTCGTATCGCCCATCAGATCCTGCCCATCCCGGGCAAGGGCAGCTCGAACTGGAACTACGGCTGGATTCCGGTTGTGGCTCCCCTCGTCGGCGGCGTCATCGGCGCCCTGATGTGGAATATGTTCTTCTAGGATTATCGATAGCAGGAAAAGGCCGTTTTTCTCTTCATCACTCGATGGGTCAAATCGGCTATCTCTTCTGACAGGGGAAGCCGGGCCGCTCCAATTGGCACCAGCAAGGCCATACTGCCGAGGGTGAGCGCCCGGCTTCTTTGATTCACAATCTGCATGGCAAGGAGTCTGAAAGATGAAAAAGCTGATTAATGCCATTCCGGACGTCGTCACGGAACAGTTGGAGGGAATGGCGGCCGCGCACGCCGACCTGATCAAGGTCCATTTTGAGCCAAACTACATCTACCGCGCCGACGCCCCGGTGGCCGGCAAGGTGGCCATCATCTCGGGTGGCGGCAGCGGGCATGAGCCGATGCACGGCGGTTTCGTCGGCATGGGCATGCTCGACGCGGCCTGCCCCGGCGAGGTCTTCACGTCGCCGACGCCCGATCAGATGTACGAGGCGGCCAAGGCGGTCAACAGCGGCGCGGGCGTGCTGTTCCTGGTCAAGAACTACACCGGCGACGTGCTCAATTTCGAGATGGCGGCCGATATGGCTTACGCCGACGGGATCGCCGTCCAGAATATCCTCATCGACGACGACGTGGCCGTTAAGGACAGCCTCTACACGGCCGGCCGTCGCGGCGTGGGCACGACCGTGCTGGTCGAGAAGATCGTCGGCGCGGCGGCCGAAGCGGGCTACAGCCTGGAGCAGTGCGCCAACCTGGCCCGCAAGGCCAACAGCGACGGCCGCTCCATGGGCATGGCCCTGACCTCCTGCACCGTGCCCGCCGCCGGCAAGCCCATCTTTGAGCTGGGTGAAAACGAGATGGAGATCGGCATCGGCATCCACGGCGAGCCGGGCCAGAAGCGCATGCCGCTGGTCTCGGCCGACGAGATCACCACGATGATGGCCAATGAAATCATCAACGATGGCGCCTATACCCGCACGGTGCGCGAGCTGGAAGACGGCCAATGGGTCGACAAGGTGCTGGTCGATGAGCCGTTCAGGAAGGGCGACCGGGTCATCGCCTTCGTCAACAGCATGGGCGGGACGCCCGTGTCCGAGCTTTATACCGTCTACCGCAAGCTGGCGCAGGTCTGCGAAGCCAACGGCATCACCATCGTGCGCAACCTGATCGGCCCCTATATCACCTCGCTGGAAATGGCGGGGATGTCGATCACCCTGATGAAGGTCGACGATGAGATCCTGAAGTTCTGGGACGCGCCGGTGAAGACGCCGGGCTTGCGTTGGGGCGTGTAGGGAATTACGAATTACGAATTACGAATTACGAATTACGAATTACGAATTACGAATTACGGATTACGGATTACGAATTACGGATTACGAATTACGAATTACGGATTACGGATTACGGATTACGAATGACGGATGACGAATGACAAAAGTAACCAAAGAGCAGATCGTCCGCTGGCTGGAATCGACGGCCGTCGTCCTGAATGAGAACAAGGGCTATCTGACCGATCTGGACTCGGCCATCGGCGACGCCGATCACGGCACCAATATGGATCGCGGCTTCAAAAAGGTCGCGGAGAAGTTGCCCAGCGTGGCCGACAAGGACATCGGCAACATTTTGAAGACCGTGGGCATGACGTTGATCTCCAGCGTCGGCGGGGCCAGCGGCCCACTCTACGGCACGTTCTTCATGCGCGGCGGCATGGCCGCCGACGCCAGGGAAGAGCTGGATGACAAGGACCTGGTCGCCATGCTGCAAGGGGCTGTGAACGGCGTCATCGAGCGCGGCCGCGCCCAGCCGGGCGACAAGACCATGATCGACGCGCTGTTGCCCGCGCTGGCCGCCCTGCAAGAGGGCGTGGCCAACGGCAAGGGCTGCTCCGGCGCGATGGCGGATGCCGTGGCCGCGGCCGAGCAAGGGATGAAGGACACCATCCCGCTCCAGGCCCGCAAGGGACGCGCCAGCTATCTCGGCGAACGCAGCATCGGCCATCAGGACCCGGGAGCCACGTCGTCCTGGCTGATATTGAATGCGCTGCTGGAGGCGCTCAAGGCCTGATCCCACGGGCCTCTTTCCCAACCGAATCGCGCCGGATGAAGGCGAGGAAACGCAGTTCGTTTTGGCACAAGCATTTTGTTATCGAAAGGAGATTAAAAATGGCGAGTTACGTAGCCGCAGTTGACCAGGGTACCACCAGTACCCGTTGCATGATTTTTAATTACAAGGGGCTTCCGGTCGGCATGCATCAGATGGAGCACGCGCAGATCTATCCGCAGGCCGGCTGGGTTGAGCATGACCCGATGGAGATCTGGGCGCGTACCCAGGATGTCATCAAGGGCGCGATGAAGAAGGCCGGCATCACGGCCAAGGACATCGCCGCCGTCGGCGTGACCAACCAGCGCGAGACCACCGTTGTCTGGGACAAGAACACGGGCAAACCGTATTACAACGCCATTGTCTGGCAGGACACCCGCACCGACAAGCTCATCAAGGACTTTGAGGGCAATGTGGGCCAGAACCGGTTCCGTGACAAGGTCGGCTTGCCGCTGGCCACCTACTTCTCCGGCCCCAAGGTGCGCTGGGTGCTCGACAACGTGCCCGCCGCCAAGGCCGCGGCCGCGAAGGGCGACGCCATCTTCGGCAATATCGACACCTGGGTGATCTGGAACCTGACCGGCGGGGCCAACGGCGGCGCCCACGTCACCGACGTCACCAACGCCAGCCGCACGATGTTGATGAACCTCAAGACCCTTGACTGGGACAAGGAAGTCGCCGACATCATGGGCGTGCCGATGAGCATGATGCCCAGGATCATGGCGTCGTCGGCCGTTTATGGCCACACCACCGAGAGCGGCCCGTTCGGCGGCCGCATCCCCGTCTCCGGCGACCTGGGCGACCAGCAGGCGGCCACAGTCGGCCAGGCGGCCCTCAGCCCCGGCGAGGCCAAGAACACCTATGGCACCGGCTGCTTCATGATCATGAACACCGGCACCGAGATCGTCCCCTCCAAGAACGGTCTGCTGACGACCCTGTGCTACAAGTTCGGCGACAAGCCGGCCGTCTATGCCCTTGAAGGCTCCATCGCCATCACCGGCGCGCTCGTCCAGTGGCTGCGCGATAACCTCGACTTCTTTGATTACAGCCCGCATATCGAGGACTACGCCAAGTCGGTTGAGGACAACGGCGGCGTCTACTTCGTGCCCGCCTTCTCCGGCCTGTTCGCGCCTTACTGGAAGTCGGACGCCCGCGGCGCCATCGTCGGTCTGACCCGCTACGTCAACAAGGGCCACATCGCCCGCGCCGCTCTGGAGGCCACCGCCTATCAGACCCGCGAGGTGCTGGACGCCATGAACGCCGACTCCGGGGTGCCGTTGACGGCCCTGAAGGTCGACGGCGGCATGGTCTACAACAATACCCTGATGCAGTTCCAGGCCGATGTGCTCGGCGTGCCGGTCATCCGGCCGGTGGTGGCCGAGACCACGGCCCTCGGCGCGGCCTATGCCGCCGGTCTGGCCGTCGGCTTCTGGAAGAGCGAGGACGACATCCGCGAGAACTGGGCCATGGACAAGACATGGACGCCGGACCCCAACAGCAAGGCGGCCACCGAGAATTACAGAATGTGGAAGAAGGCCGTGACTCGGACGTTTGATTGGGTAGAATAGCATCATCACCGGGTCATCCGGTCGGCACCGGCCGGATGACTCCTAACCGGCGGCAGGTCGTCGTTGACCGGCCGGTTCAGCGTCATTAGGGATCGGGTCATGGCGGTCGCATTCCAGGCAGCCATGGCCCGATCCCTGAACGTATCATCAGGGAGACCAACGCGGCGGCCGTCGCCGGATGCCGGGCAAGAAACCGGCGTTGCCGGCAGACTGTCGCGAAGGAGAATACGATGGCCTCATTTCATGCAGTCATCATCGGCGGGGGCGGGACGGGGGCGGCCGTCGCCCATGACCTGACCCTGCGAGGATTTAAAGTCACGCTGGTCGAGCGGGGCGAGGTGACTTCGGGCACGACCGGCCGCCATCACGGCTTGCTCCATAGCGGCGCGCGATATGCCGTGAAGGACAAGGAGTCGGCCGTCGAGTGTATCGACGAGAATATGATCCTGCGCCGCATCGCCCCCGGTTCCTTTGAATTGAACGACGGGCTGTTCATCGCCCTGACCGAGGAAGAGGCGGCCTATAGCCGGGAATTCATCGAAGCCTGTCACGAGTGTGGCATCCCTGCCCGCCGCCTGTCGGCCCAGGAAGTGCTGGCCCGCGAGCCGAACGTCAACCCCGACGTCATCATGGGCGTGCAGGTTCCCGACGCGACGATGGACGCCATGCGCATGCCGCTGCGCTTCTTTGCCACGGCCAAACACGGCGGCGCGACCATCAAGACCTACACGGAAGTGGTCGATTTCGTGAAGCGCGGCAATGCCGTCAGCGCCATTCGCGTCCGCGACCATTCCAGCGACAAGGAATACGAGATCGGCGGCGATATCTTCATCAACGCCGGCGGCCCCTGGAGCGGCAAGATCGGCGATATGGCCGGGGTGGATGTGCCTATTCGGCCGTCGCCCGGCGTCATGCTGGCCGTGCGCGGCCGCCTGTGCAACATGGTCATCAACCGGCTGCATGCCTCCGGCGACGGTGACATCATCGTGCCGCAACGCGCCCTGTCGGTCGTCGGCACCAGCTCCTGGGTGGTCGAGAACCCCGACAAGCTGGGCCTGCCGCAGGACCATATCGACATGATGATCAAGTACGGCTCGGAGTTGATCCCGGCCGTGCGGACGGCGCCCTTCCGGGCGGCCTGGTCGGCGGCGCGGCCGCTCATCGGCCCGCGCGGAGCCGACACCGGCCGCGAGCTGAGCCGGACGTTCAAATGCTTTGATCATGTCGACGAGGGCGTCGAGGGCTTTGTCACCATCACCGGCGGCAAGGCGACCACCTTGCGCGGCATGGCCGAAACGACGGCCGATATCGTGTCTGCCAAGATGGGGGTGGAGGCTGCCTGCCGCACGCGCGAGTCCATGCTTCTGCCGCACACCGCCTACTACGTATAGGGCGGACTATCGGCGACGGCCGTTCGGTCATCGCCGGCCGTCCTGCTCAAGAGGGAACATTCATGGCCCAACAACTGATAGAATTCAAGGTCTCCCGGTACAAGCAAGGCCGGCCCGAGCCGACCTGGCAGACCTTCAGGACACTCTGCGACGAGAACACCACGGTGCTCGTGGCCCTGCAGGACATTCGCCACGACGAGGACCCCTCGCTGACCTTGCGCCACTCCTGCCACCATGCCAGTTGTGGCACATGCGGCATGCGCGTCAACGGCCGCGAGGGGCTGGGCTGCGTCGTCAAGGTGCTCGAGCTGGGGACGCCCACGGTCACCGTGGAGCCGATGCGCAACCTGCCGCTCATCAGTGACCTGGTGGTGGAGATGGAGCCGTTCTACGATCGGTTTAACTCGGCCGCCATGCCCTT
>JAGOZU010000038.1 GCA_018058545.1 Promineifilum sp.
GCCCATTCCCCACCGAACAGGAAGGCGAGACGGCCGTCCGCTTGCGCGGGACGGGCGACAAGCCCTGGGACGAGTTCGGCACCACAACGGGACGGCCGCGGCGGGTGGGCTGGCTCGATATGCCTATTTTGCGCCATGCTCGCCGGGTCAACAGCGTGTCGGAATGGGTGTTGACCAAGCTCGACATCCTGAGCGGGCTGCCGGAAATACCGGTGTGCGTCGCCTATGAGTTGGACGGTCGCCGGGTGGAGTCGTTCCCCCACGATCCCCGGGCGTTGGCCCGATCCCGACCGATCTACGAGGTGTTGCCCGGCTGGGAAGAAGATATCATGGGCGCGCGCCGGCCGAGCGACCTGCCCGACGCGGCGCGACGCTACGTGGAGTTCGTGAGCGAAAGCACGGGCACGCCGGTCAGTTTCGTGTCTGTGGGGCCGGGGCGCGAGCAGTTTATCGAAATGGGTTGATCGAACGCCCCTCCACGAGTAAACCTCGCGACCGGACGTTCGATCGGTTTTCGCTCCGCAGCTTGGGATTAATCTGTATCAACGACGATGGGCATATCGCCGATCCCTTCCTCGACCGGCATCGGCGCCGCATCGGCATTGATCAGTGCCGCTTCCAACTTCACCAGATCGACGGTCATGGTACCGTCCTCTTGTCCGACATCGACGATGGTGCTGCGATCGATAACGCGCTTGGCGGCAAGTGGCCCTTCGACAAACGTCTTTGAGAGGGCGTAGGCGGTTATGCTGCCGTCGGTATCGACGATGACGTCACCAACGATGCCCAGGCGGGTCCCGGCGGGCGAATTCACCTCGCGGCCGATCAACTTCTCGCGGCGCAACCAGCTCTTGGCCGCCGGTAACGCGCTATCGTCGGTGACGGCCGCGCTGTTGCTCACGAGCACGGCGTCCGCACCATAGACGTGGACATCGCCGGCGCGGATCAATTCCGCCTTGCGTCGTACCAGCCCCTGCGAACCGATGTACAGGCCGAGCACAGCTTCGCAATTGGAATCCAGATAAAGGTCCTGCACCTTGCCGAGCAGCTTGCCCTCATCGATAGAATAGATGGGTTTGTTGATTAACTCTTTAGCGAGCCTCATGATAAACAGTATCCTCCAGATGGTATTGTCAAACTATTTCAACATAATATAGAGTTGTATCGCTATTGCGCCAGAAATTTGACCGCTTCTTCGACGCTTTCCTCGGGGCTGATCTTCAGCCGAATATCCTCGATCGTCCCGTCCGCGCCGATGATGGCGTGACCGCGCAATATGCCCATATAAGCCTTGCCGAACATCGACTTTTCGCCCCACGCGCCATAGGCCTCGGCCACCCGATGGTCGGGATCGGAGACAAGCGTATAGGGCAGGCGCTCCTTGGCTTTCCATTTGGCCAGGGCTTTCGGCTGGTCAGGGCTTAGGCCGATGACGGTGGCGTTGGCCGTCTCGATGCGCGGGAACGTATCCCGAAAACCGCAGGCCTGCTTGGTGCAGCCGGGGGTATCTGCTTTGGGATAGAAGAACAGCACCACGCGACGGCCGCGCAAATCGGACAGCCTGAGCGAGGTATTTTGGTCGGTCAGCAGCTCAAAGTCGGGGGCGATATCGCCTACTTGCAACATATTCGTTCTCCTGAATTCCTGACGGAAGTGAATTGTTCCATTCCCGCCTGATTATAATTCATGATTTTGAATTCACGACACCGTCGAGCTTGTGCGTTGGGCGCGGCGTTCCTCCAGCTCATGTTGAATCGACTCGTATGACTTGCGGTCGATCGGGAACCGCCAGGCCAACGCCAGCGATAACGTCAGGGTGATGGCGGGCAAAATGGTGACCAGCATACGCATAACATTGAGAGCCGACGCGGGTTGCTCGATGAACTGGCCGCCATTCGTGGAGCTGATGAAGCCTCCAATCGACAGCAACTGCCCGACGCCGAAGACGAGGATACCCGTGCCGAACTTGCGCAGAAACACGAGATAGCCGGTATAGAGGCCTTCGCGCCGCTCGCCGGTCTGCAATTCATCCACATCCACGACATCGGCGACGATGGCCCAGGGGATGATGCTCATGGCCGCAAAGCCGATGCCCGCCGGTACGACGCCGAGAAATATCAGGTTCCCGCCGCCCACCGGCATAAACGCGCCGACAACCAGCACGGCCACCATAAAGCCGATGCCGATGAGATAGGCCATTCGTTTATCGGTTCGGCGCATGAGGGCCAGCACGAACGGGATGCTCAGCAGCGACGTTCCCAGCACCAGGGCCAGCACGAGGTTATCCAGCCCCGGCCGCAACTGGACGTAGTCGATCAGAAAGCGGACGAAGATGATCATGATGATATCGCCCGTCGTGAAACAGAGCAGATAGATGAGCGCCGCCAGCCGGAACGGCTTGTTGCGAAATACTTCCTTGAAGTCCTTCACCGGCCTGACCGGCGACTCCACCGGTTCGCCGTCCGGCTCGCGAATGACCAGCGCCAGCACGATCAGCGGCACAGCCATGCTGATCGCCCACAGGCCCGCCGCCAGCGCGTAGCCCATCCGGATCGCCTCCGGCCCGCCACCGAACCAAGGCGTGAAGACCTGTTCCGCCAGCAGCTTGAAACCGCCGGCCGTCACCAGTTGGGCCAGGAAGGAGAAGGCGATGCGCCACCCGGTCAAACTGCTGCGATCGTCATACCCCTCGGCCAGCTCCGGCACCAGGGCCAGATAGGGCACATTGACGATTGTGAAGAGCGTGTCGTAGAGCAGAAAGACCACGCCGTAATAGATGGTCAACGCCAATCGGGATTCAAAAGGCGGCACGATAAACAGCATGAAAAAGGTCAGCGCAAAGGGGATAGCGCCGAGGAGCAGGAACGGCCGCCGCCGGCCCCAGCGCGAACTCAACCGATCGCTCAGGCTGCCGATGATAGGGTCGTTGATCGCGTCCCACAAACGGCCGACGAGCCACAACCCGCCCGCCACCCCCGGCCCCAGACCGACGACATTGGTCAGAAAGACGAACCAGAAGACATTGCGGGCCGTGGAAGCGGCCGATGGCCCCCAGTCGCCCATGCCGAATATGAGCTTGGTCGCCTTGGGCAGTCGCGACGTGGCGGTCAAGTTAGCAGCGCTCATGGTCCGAAATCATCGCGACCATCACCGCCACGACCTGATCTGTGAAGTTGAACATGGGAGCCTCCGCCGATCAGATTTCATGATGCAGAAGTATGTTTAGATGCTACCACGACCGGGGCCGGATACCAATTTCCTGCGTCTCATAAATTTGCCATTCATGACAAGTGGAGTATGATTTCTTGCTTACCCCCAATCATCGAGGTAGAAACGAACGCTATATGGGACAAGTGAAACCACTCTCTGCGGACAATCTTCGGCTGGTTTGTGATCCTGTTCGCCTGCCGTTCGAGACGACGGCCGATGTGGAGCCGACAACGGCCATCATCGGCCAGCCAAGAGCCACCCGGGCGCTCGAATTCGGCATGGGGCTGAAGAGCAAGGGGTACAATATTTTCGTCATCGGCTCGCCGGGAACCGGGCGCAGTGCGGCGATTCGTCACTTCCTGCAAGAGCGCTGCGGCGCGGAGCCGACCCCCGACGACTGGCTCTATGTCCACAACTTCGAGGTCGACCACAAGCCGCAAGCCATCAATCTGCCGCCGGGACAGGGAACGATCTTCGCCGACCGCATGAAACAGCTGATGGAAGCGGTGGAGATCGCGCTGGTCCAGGCGCTCGAGAGCAGTTCCTATCGCGACGGCGTGCATGCCCAGGAGCAAAAGCTGGTCGGCCGGCGCGAGGAATTGCTCGACGCGCTCGAACTCAAGGCAACCGAGCAAGGTTACACCCTTCAGGAAACGCCTTCAGGCTTGATCGTTACTGAAATAGCAGACGAAGAGGGCGAGGGAAACGCCGCCGCTGATGAGAACGGCGAGGGTAACGACGTTCACCCAACCCGGGATCTTGCATCCCGGCGTGACACGCTGCGCGCGTTGCAGGTGGAACTGCAGGATATTATGCGCCAGGTGCGCATCATGGAGCGGGACGCCCGCGAGGAACGCCGCCAACTGGATCGGCAGGTGGCCGAAGCCGCCATCCAGGACGAATTCGAAGCCATTCTCGAGCAATACAGCGAGCAAACGGTCATCCTCGACTATATCAATGCCGTTCGCGAGGATTTGCTGGAGCAAGTGACGCGAACTGCCCCGACACTGGACGACAAGGACTTTGATCAACAGGTCGATTTGCGGCGCTACGACGTCAACGTGCTGGTGGACAACAGCGCGGGCGGCGGCGCGCCCGTCATCGTGCAACTCAACCCGACTTTCGAAAATATCTTCGGCCGCCTTGAATTTGAGTCGCAAGGCCACTCGATGACCACCCATTTCACCCAGATCAGAGCCGGGGACCTGCACCGGGCCAACGGTGGCTACCTGGTGATGTACGCGCTGGACGTAGTGCGGCAGCGCGACACCTGGGAAGCGTTAAAGCGGGCGCTGAAGTCGGCCGAGATCGAGATGAGGCCGCCCCACCCCGACGGCCCGGCCATCGCCAACTCCCTTTGGCCGCAGTCCATCCCGTTGCTGCTCAAGGTCATCCTGTTGGGCAGCCCGCATCAGATTCACACCTATTTTTCGGGTGATGAGGAGTTCAACGATCTGTTCAAGGTGCGCGCCGATTTCAGCGACACGATGCCGCGCGACGACGAACATGAGATGTCCTACGCCCAATTCGTGGCCGCCCGCATCCGGGAAGAGAATCTGCGCCCCTTCGGCCGCGATGCCGTGGCCAAAATCATCGAGTACGGATCGCGATTGGCTGAACACCAGGGCAAGCTGAGCACGCGCTTTGGGATCATCACCGACGTGGCCCGAGAAGCCGACTATTGGGCGGGCATGGCCGGCCGAGAGGTTGTGACCGCCGCGGACGTGCGCGAGGCCTTGAGCGAGCGCGTCAACCGCGTCAGCCAAGACTCTGAACATTATCGCGAGTTGGTTCTGGAGGGGACGATCTTCATCGCCACCGAAGGCAGCGTCGTCGGGCAGGTCAACGGCCTGACGACCTACGACATCGGCGAGTTCACCTTTGGCCAACCCGGCCCCATCAGCGCGCGAACCTTCATGGGCGATAGCGGAGTCATCCACATCGAGCGCGAGATCGATATGGACGGGCCAAACCATGAGAAGGGCGTGCTCATCCTGAGCGCCTATCTGGGCGGTATCTATGCCCAGCACCAGCCGTTCTCGCTCAACGCCAGTCTGACGTTCGAGCAAGCCTACATTTGGGTGGACGGTGACAGCGCCTCGACTTCGGAAATGTACGCGCTGCTGTCCAGCCTGAGCAAGCTACCGATCCGACAGAGCATCGGTGTCACCGGGTCGGTAAATCAACGCGGCAACATCCAGCCTATCGGCGCGGTGAACGAAAAGATCGAGAGCTTCTTCGACATCTGCTCCGCGCGCGGCCTGACCGGCGAGCAGGGCGTCATCATCCCGGCCAGCAACGTCATCAATCTGATGCTGCGCGAGGACGTCGTCGATGCTGTTCGGGAAGGACAATTTCATATTTGGCCGGTGCGCACCATCGACGAAGGCATCGAACTGCTGACGGGCGTTCCCGCCGGCGAGCCGGACGAAGAGGGTGAATATCCGGAGGGTACGGTGCACGCCACCGTTAAAAAGCGCCTGCGGGAGCTGGCGACGGAACTCAAATCATTTGGGGAAGATCGCGACAGTTCAAGTGACGGCAGCGGCGGCGAAGAAGATTAGCCCGTCGTCAGGTGCAAATAATGGGCCGCGCGCAGGATGGCGACGGCGCTCTTCGCGTCTTCGAGCCGCCCATCCAGAGACATAGCCACAAGTTCATCCAGCGCGAAGGGCACGACCTCGATCTCTTCGTCGATGTCCATGGGCAAGGGATCGGCCGACAGCCCCGTGGCCAGGAAGAGCGCCATTCGCTCATTGGACGATCCCGGCAGGGGCCAGACCTCGCCCAGGCTAACAAACGTCTCCGCCCGATAGCCCGTCTCCTCCTGCAGCTCACGTTGAGCGCATTCCAGCCAGGGTTCATCCCCTTCGCGCGTGCCGGCCGGCAGTTCCAGAATCGTCACCTCGAGCGCGGGGCGGTATTGGCGCAGCATGAGGATCTCATGGCGGCCGTCTTCTTTCTCTACGAGCGGAACCATCACAACCGCGCCGGGATGCTCGATGATGCCGCGCTCGTATTGCGTTCCGTCATCCTGCCGGAAGGTATCGACGCGGACGCGCCATTTCCCCTCCCAGACCATGCGGGATTGAAGTAATTTCATGGGGTTACCAATTATCCGGCAATGTCCCGTTCAGGTTGCCGGGCCGGATTTAAGGCTTGGGTGGAATCCTGATCTGCTGCCCGACTTCGAGACGATCAGGATTAGCGATGCCGTTAAAGGCGGCCAACTCCTGATAGGTGAAGCCATAGATCAAACCGATGCGATACAGATTATCGCCGGGCTGCACAATGTGGATCGTCTCGCCTGTCGGAGATGTCTCCTGTCCGGGAACGGCCGTGGCCTCGGCAGGAGGCGCTTCGGCGGGCGCGCCGGCCGGATCGGGCGTCGCGCTGGGCAGGATCGCGTTGGGATCGAGCGTGGGCGCAAACGCGGGCGTCGGGCTGGCAGCCAGGGGCGGCAGTAGCGTCGGGCTAAGGCCGGGAAGGCCCGGCGTGACCGTGGGCGGAACCACGCTGTTCGGCGCGGGTCGCTCGCAGGCGGTCAACCCGAATAGAACCATCAGTGTCGTTATCAGCATTAAGAGCGTAGTGCGTTTCACGCGCGACCTCCTCATACGGTCCTTGTAATCGCCGCCTTCTCATCCGACGGCCGGCAAAGGCTGCGGTGGGCTATCGGCCCGATTTTGGTGCGAATCGCCACCCGGAGCAAGGGGGCGGCTCATCCGATGGCGGTGGCGCATATTGCCACGTTGCCATGATGATATGCAACATGTATACATAACGCAGTCTATCATAGTGCGCGGATCAGGGCAAGATGAAGGCGGAAACATTCCTCAAGGTTAGCCGAGCTCAGATAGCCGGGTTAGGTCCGCAATTCTTTCATGAGATTGTCTCGGGCTTCCATCGCGTTTCACTTTCACAAGCCGGCGGACAGGATATAATGGAGCATCATTATCATGACCACTTGGGCCATCATCCCCGTTAAACCGCTCCACGAAAGCAAATGCCGTCTGGCGCACCTGCTCTCGGCCGACACGCGCGCCGAACTCATTCTTCAGTTCCTCGACAACCTGCTGGCCGTCCTGAACGAAACGCCGGGTATCGACCACACGCTCGTCGTCACCGGTGACCCGACGGCGATGGCAATGGGGCAGAAATACGGCGCGGAGCTGCTCATCGAACCGGCCCCGGCCGGGCTTAACGCGGCAGTTTCGCGGGGCGTCGAACATGCCGCCGATCTGGGCGCGACGACCGCCCTCATCCTGCCGGCCGACCTGCCCTTCGCCTGCGTCGAGGATATCGAGGCAATGCTTCAACCGCGGGAAGGCCGCGCATCATCCCTGCTGGCCATCTCCGGGGACGAGGTCGAGGACGGCACCAACGCCCTGTTGCTGGCCCCGCCTGGCGACTTCACCTTCCATTACGGCCCCGGCAGCTTCGCCGCCCACTTGGCCGAGGCGATGGCGCGCGGCCGGGCGGTTCACAAGATCAACGCGCGCGGCCTGCGCTTTGATCTCGACACAGAAGCCGATTGGTTGGCCTATAGCGGTCAGCCGTCGGCCGTTACAGATTAACAAGGGCAGGCCCGGTGCCCGCCCATCGGGACCTGACCGCTTATTGACGATTCGTTCCGAGTTCGTCATTTGTCATTCGTCGTTCGTAATTCATTTGAAGGAGATTACCCATGGACCGCGCAGCTCTTTATTTACAGGATGCCCATTCCCTGCAAGAAGGTATGGAATTGGCGCAGTACGCCGAGGCCCACGGTTTCGAAGCCGTCTGGCAGGCCGAGAGTCGCCTTGTGCGCGACGCGATCGTGCCCATGGCCGCCTTTGCCGCCGTCACCGATCACATCAAGGTCGCCAGCGGCGTCATCAACAACTGGACGCGCAACATCGGCTTGCTGGCTTCCACGTTTTTGACGCTGGACGACCTGGCCCCCAACCGGGTCATTTGCGGTATCGGCGCATGGTGGGATCCGTTGGCCCAGAAGGTGGGCATCGATCGGCGCAAGCCGCTGCAGGCTATGCGCGAGACGGTCGAAGTCTTGAAGCGGTTGTTGAATATGGAAACCGTCACCTTCCACGGCGAATTCCACTACGTCGACGGCATCACCCTCGATGTCGTCCACGGCCGCAAGACCCCGCGCAACGTACCCATCTACATTGGCGCGACCGGGATGAAGATGATGGAGATGGCCGGCGAGATCGCCGATGGCGTCTGTCTCAACTACCTGGTCAACCCCAGATACAACGCCGAGGCGATGGATGCGCTGGAGCGTGGGGCCAAGAAGGCCGGCCGCAACATCGACGATATCGATCGGCCGCAACTGGTCATCTGTTCTGTCGACAACGATCGCAAGCATGCCCTCAACATGGCTCGCAAGATGATGACCCAATATCTGGGCCAGCAACCGCACCTGATGAAGGCCAGCGGTGTCAGCCAGGAGTTGCTCGACGAGATCCACCAGGTGCTCACCTGGCCGGCGACTGAAGAAGAGATCGAAGGCGCGATGCATCTCGTGCCCGACGATGTGGTGCAGATGTGCACCGCCAGTGGCTCTCCCGAAGAGGTAAAAGCCAAGGTGCGCGAATACATCTCCAGCGGCGCGACCTGCCCCATCCTCTATCCATTGGGCGACCCGAAACTGATGATCGACATCTTCAGCGACGGCTACAATTAGTCGCCGACAGTTAAATGGTTAATGTCCAACAAGGCCCGGGAAGATTCTCGGGCTTTGTTGGTTTGTGGAGTGAATAAAACCATGTTCAAATGAATTGGATAACATGAGACGAGTAATTGGGAAAAGGCGGCGATGCAGTTGACGGCGATTCCAGGCATAGATGAATAACTTCACATGGCGACGCAGTGCCTCAATCGAGCGGGAGAAACAGCGCGACCGACGGACCAAGCGAGCCAGATAATGGCGCAGTTCAGGATTGCCGGCCTCAACCGAGTAAGTTTCGCTCTTGTCCCGCATGGCCAGATAGTGACTGATGCCGTAATGCAAGTTGAAGTACATTCCAAAGCAGTCACTGTAGTAGCGTTGGGCCGGTGCTTCGTAGACCATTGCCTGGGCAATTTCGGCTGTGCGCTCGTGAACAACTCGCCAACTCAGAAAACAACGCGTCGCTCGGTCGACGATAGTCATGACGTAGACAGCGTTTTTTTGTGGCCGACAAAGGTGAACAATTCATCGATCTCGGCCACCTCGACCGTCTGCTCCGGTTGGGGCACCGCCTCCGGCAGACTATCGGCGAAGTCACGAGCCCAATTGGAGACCGAGCCTTGAGAGACACCGACCTGTCGGGCAACACGTCGCTGATTGTTGCCGTCCAGGTAGAGACGGATCGCCTGTCGGCGGACGCTCTCTTCGTAGCCGATTGGCTTTGGGTCGGGTGTGTAGCGGCGCCGGCATACCTTGCACATGTAGCGTTGGCTGCCAGCTTGCGTCATCCCGCCTTTGACTTGGCCTTCGCTTCGTTGACAGTGGGGACATGTTATCATCGCGCCATTATATCATGTATTTAACTTTATTCACTCCCGGCTCAATAAAATGTGTCCGAACGAGCCATCATCACCTCAAAGTAAAAGTTTTGGCGATGACATGGAAACGGGGCAATATCTTCTATGAGGCTATGATTTCGTTTCAGGTAACATTCAAATTGGTGTAGCAAGGTCAGGCAATCCCTCAAAGCACGTGTTATCGCGACGATGACTTGACCTGCTGCCAACGGCCCCTGATTTTGCGCCCCGCGCCCCGGATAACCCCGCGCAGCGGGCTGTTCGTGGTGGCCACGATACCGCGATATCTCCGGCCGGGGACGACGATCACGCGGTCGCCTTCCAGCGCTGCCAGCGATTCGCCAACCACATCTTCGGCCGACATCCATAGCGACCCGGGGACATCCTCGCGGCTGAAGTTGGTGAATTCCGGTGTATCATGAAACTCGGTATAGGTGAAGCCTGGGCAGAGCGCCTGAACCTTCACCCCTGTCCCATCCAGCTCGACCGCCAGCGCCTCGGAAAAATTATTGAGAAACACCTTGGTGGCCGAATACATCGCGCCGCCGCCGGACGGAAAGAAAGAGGAGATTGACCCCACATTGATGATCGCCCCGCTGCCTCGCTCGATCATCACGGGCAAGGCCGCCTTGGTCAAGGTCACGGTGGCCACGATATGGACCTGAACCATAGCCAGATGGCGCTCCAGATCAACATCAACAAAGTCACCGCCCGTGCCGAATCCGGCGTTGTTGATCAGCAAGGTCAGGTTGGGCGTATCCTCGATGGCGCGAGCCACGCGAACGATACCCTCATCATCGGACAGATCGGCCGCCAGCGCCTCGGCGCGAATCCCGTGAGCCTCGCCCAGTTCCGCGGCCAGCGCCACAAGCCGGTCCTCGCGACGGGCGACCAGCGTCAGGTCGAAGCCGCCGGCGGCCAGTTGCCGGGCATACTCCTCGCCGATGCCGCTGGATGCGCCGGTGATGAGCGCCCGACCGCGTGGCAGCAACTCGTGATCGGCCGTGGCACGCCGAAAGGCGCGCCAGCCCACGATGCCGGCTGCCGCCGCCGTCACACCGGCCAGCGCCGTCAAAACGCCCGCTTTCCTGCCCTCATGTCGTTCGTCGGTCATACGCCTCAACTCCCCTTGCCCACGATCAGGTTATGGACATGTTCGACCGCGCGGCCGACATCCCCTCCGGCCACCACCACGCTGATACCGCACTCCGTCGATCCCTGGGCGATGGCGATAACGTTGACAGAGTGTTCGCCGAGGGCGCTAAAGACCCGCCCGGCGATGCCGTAGGTGGTCTGGATTCCGGAGCCGACGATGGTGACAATGGCGATCTCGTCTCGCGACCAGATTCGCTCGATGTCGCGGCGCTTTAGCTCCTCGGCAAATTCACCTTCCAGGCTGCCTACCACGGCCGCGGCCGAAACATCAGGCACGATGAAACAGATCGACTGCTCCGACGAGGCCTGGGTGATCAGCAGCACGCTGACATCCAGACGCGCCACCGCGCCGAACGTTCTGGCGGCGATGCCCGGAACGCCGATCATCCCCTTGCCCTCGACGGTGATCATGCTGACGCCCTTGATGGCCGTGACGGCTTTCAGCGTGCCGTTCTGTTGGGCGATATCTTCCTCGATAACCGTGCCCGGATGGGTGGGATTGAAGGTGTTTTTAATACGCAAGGGAATCCCGTTTTCGACACACGGCCGCATCGTCTTGGCGTGGATGACGCGAGCGCCATAGTAGGCCAGCTCCGACACCTCGCGAAACGACAGCGTCGGGATCGAGACGGCATCGGAAACCAGACGCGGGTCGGCGCTCATGACGCCGTCGACGTCGGTCCAAATCCACACCTCGTCGGCATCGAGCGCCTGGCCGATGAGCGAGGCGGTGAAATCCGACCCGCCGCGGCCAAGCGTCGTCGTGATGCCGTCGGCCGTGGCGCCGATGAAGCCGGTGACGATGGGAATGGCCTCATCATCAAGCAAGGGCTGCAGACGACTTCTCGTGCGCCTCTGTGTCTCAGCCACCAGCGGGCTGGCGTTCTGGAAATTATTATCCGTCAGGATAAGCTCGGTGGCATCGACCGCTTCGGAATCGTAACCCAGTTCGCGAAGGTAAGCGGAAACAATGCGCGCGCTCATCTGCTCGCCCATGCCGGAGATGGCGTCCAGAGCGCGGGGGGTCAACTCGCCCAGAACGTTGACCGCGCTGCACAGATCGGCAAACCGTTCAATGTACCGCTCGATCTCGGCCAGGATGATCTGGCGCTCTCCTTCCGGGGAAAGCAAGCCGTCGATGGCCTCATAATGAATGTCGCGCATGAGGGCGGCCAGGCGGGGGAAAGTCTCCCTGTCGCCCCGGTAAGCGGTATGCGCTCCTTGCAGCAGCAGATCGGTGACCTTCACCGGTTTCGATCCCATGGCCGAGACGATGACGGCCACGTCGCCCCAGGTATCGCGGGCCTGCAATATCAGGTCGGCCGTCTCGCGTATGGCGGCTGAACTGCCCACCGACGTGCCGCCGAATTTCATCACCAATGTCATTAATATTTATCCTCTAACCACACCGCGCAGCCGTGCTGCAACGATCTGTAAGTATAAGCATGGGTCAATTTGTGGGCAATGGGAGGATAGCCCTGTTCGCCAGACGAGCGGGAACAGCCGGGCTTCAGGCCGCCGGGAGTTTCGAGAGCAACACTTTATCGATGCGATAGCCGTCCATATCGACGACCTCGAAGCGGTAATCTTGCCAGTCGACGCGATCGCCGGCGCGCGGCAACCGGCCGATCAACAACACGATGAATCCACCCAAGGTCTGGTAATCCCCCTCATCGGGCAATTCACCAACCTCGAGCAGCTCCTTCAGATCATCGATATCGATGGAGCCATCCACCAGCCAGGAGCCGTCCTCGCGTTTGACGACCGGCGGCTCGGCGATCTCTTCGGCCGTGGGAATATCGCCGACGATGGCCTCCATCATGTCGATCAGTGTAACCAGACCCTCGATGCCGCCAAACTCATCGACCAGCAACGCCTCCTGGATACCCGTTTGCTTGAATCGCTCCAGGGCGCGAAGGGCCGACATGGTTTCAGGCAGAAAGAGGGGCGGCCGCATGATCGATTTGAGATCAAACGGCTGGTCCGTCCAGCTGTTGGACAGCATATCCTTGGCCTGGACAATGCCGATGACACGATCGAGCGCGTCATCGCATACCGGGAAGCGGGAGTGGTGGGACTGGCTGACCGTGTCGCGGATTTCTTCCTCCGGATCGTTGATGTCCAGCCAGACGATCTCCGTCCGCGGCGTCATTAGCGAGCGCAACTGCCGGTCGCCGAAGCGGAAGATGCTCTCCACCATGTCGCGCTCGGCTTCCTCAAAGACCCCCGCCTGGGCGCCCTGCTCAACCAGCACCTTGATCTCTTCCTCGGTGACGGTCGTCTCGCTGATATCGTCACGCACGCCCAGAACGCGCAGGAAGAACCTGGTGGTCAGCGCCAGCAAACGGACGACGGGCCGCGCGATCCTCGACAGGACGCTCATCGGCCCGGCAACCGCGGCGGCGATGCGCTCCGGATTGCGCAAGGCCAGCCGCTTGGGCACCAGCTCGCCCACCACCACCTGGAAAAAAGTGATGACGCCGACGACCAGCGCCAGGGCGACCGTGCGGCTATATGGGCCAATGATCGGTATCGGCGCGATGAGTTGCGAAAGCTCATCCGACAAGGATGCACTGCCGAACGCGCCGGCCAGGATGCCAATGAGCGTGATGCCGACCTGAACCGTCGACAGGAACACCGTCGGCTCCTGCGACAGGCGCAGCGCGGTGGCCGCGCCCCGATTGCCGTCGTCAACCAGCATGCGCAGCCGCTCGCGGCGGGAGGATACGATCGACATCTCCGCCAGAGCGAACAGGCCGTTGATCAATATAAGAATGACGAGAATGCCGATTTCGATAATCAATTGCGATCTCTTGCGCCGCCAAAGGCCCGGCCATCACCGGAACAACTGTTGAGAGTATAAACGATTATCGCGAACGAGGGAGACAATAATATCCACTAAGGCTGACCCAAAGCGCCCGATGTAATAGAATTGGTCGCATGGATTTACTTGGAACCCTGAACCCGGCCCAACGAGAGGCCGTCAGCGCCCTGCCCGGGGCCATGCTGGTCGTCGCCGGGCCGGGCAGCGGCAAGACTCGCGTCCTGACCCACCGCATCGCCTACCTCATCAGCGCGATGCACGTCTCGCCTTGGCACATCATGGCTGTCACCTTCACCAACAAGGCGGCGCGGGAGATGGAGCATCGCATCGAGCAGCTGCTCGACGGGCGGCCACAGGGCTTGCTCATGGGCACTTTCCATTCAATCTGCGCCCGCATCCTGCGTCGCGAGGTTGACAATCTGACCGCCTATCAGCGCGATTTTGTCATCTTCGATACAGCCGACCAACTCCAGGTCGTCAAACAGGCGCTGGCCGAACTCAATATCGACGAGAAAAAGTTCACGCCGGGCAAGATGCTCAACGGCATCAGCAGCGCCAAAAACGACCTGATCACCGCCGCGGAGTATATGGCCACCAACTACGCCGGTGAAGTGACCCGGCGCGTCTACGAACGTTATCAGTTGACGCTCCAGACCAATAATGCCATGGACTTCGACGACCTGCTGATGAACGCCGTGCTGCTTTTCGACGAGCGGCCGGACGTGCTGGCGAAATATCAGGAGCGCTACAGCCACATTCTGGTCGATGAATTCCAGGACACCAACGCCACGCAATACCGCTTGCTGCGCCAGCTGGCCGGCGATCATAACAGCCTGTTCGTCGTCGGCGATTCCGACCAGTCGATCTACAAGTGGCGCGGGGCCGACTATCGCAATATCCAAAACTTCTATCGCGACTTCCCGCAGTCGCGGACGGTTCTCCTGGAGCAGAACTACCGGTCGACACAGGTCATCCTGGACGCGGCAATCGAGGTGATCCGCCAAAATCGCGACCACATCCCCAAGAAGCTTTTCACCGAGCGGCCGGGAGGCTCGAAGCTCACCCTCCGCGAGGCCTACAACGAATCGGATGAGGCGGCCGCGATCGTCGGCACCATCGAAAACCTGATGCTGCAAGGCTACAACGGCAACGATTTCGCCGTGATGTATCGCACCAACGCCCAGTCCCGCGCCATCGAGGAGGCATTCGTGCAGGCGGGCCTGCCCTACCGGCTGGTGGGGGCCACGCAGTTCTATCAGCGGCGCGAGATCAAGGACATCATCGCCTACCTGCGCCTCATCCACAACCCCCTCGACGCGGTGAGCTTCAACCGGGTGATCAATACCCCGACGCGCGGCATCGGGCAGCAAACCCAGACCTTGTTTCTCGCTTGGGCGGCCGGGCTGGGGCTGCAACCGGGCGAAGCCCTCGTCCGGCTGGCCACCGGCCCGGACGTGCAGCACCCGTTCAACGGCCGCGCCTACAATACCCTCTACTCCTTCGGCAACCTTCTGGCCGCCTGGCTGGCCTTGCGCGAGCGCGTCGGCGTCGGCGAACTGCTGGACGCCATCCTGGAACAAACTCGCTATCGCGCCTGGCTGGAGGACGGAACCGAGGAGGGTGAGGATCGCTGGGCCAACGTCATGGAGTTGCGCGGCGTGGCCGGGATCGATGGCGAATTGACCCTCGGCGACTTTCTGCAGCAGGTCGCCCTGGTGGCCGAGACCGATAACCTCGACCGATCGGCTCAAGCCCCGACCTTGCTGACGCTCCATGCCGCCAAGGGGCTGGAGTTCCCTATCGTCTTCATCACCGGGCTGGAAGAAGGCCTCCTGCCCCACAGCCGCTCGATGGACAGCGAGGATGAGCTGGCCGAGGAGCGTCGCCTGTTCTACGTCGGCCTGACCCGAGCGCGCGACGCCGTTTATCTGTCCCATGCCTTCCGGCGCACAACCTGGGGCGACAGCTCCGTGGCCGTCCCGTCCCGTTTCCTGACCGAAATCCCCGAGGATTACATCGACGGACAGCGTCCCGGCGCGCGCCGCCGCGAGAGTATCGACCGGGCCAGCACATGGGACACAGGCCGGGCAAACTGGAACGCCGGTCGTTCGCGCCAACAGACGACCTGGGGTGATTACGATCGCCGCCCATCTGAATCGCCGAACCGGACACGGCCGTCGGAATCGCGACCGCAGGAGCAGCGGTTGCCTGAACCCTACAGTCGGGCGGATGAGCCGCGGCCGAATCGCCCGGCCGGGCCAAGCTTCAAGACCGGGCAAAAGGTGCGCCATAAGAAATTCGGCGAGGGCACGGTGATCGAGAGCAAGGTCACCGGCGCGGATGAGGAGGTCACGGTGGCCTTCCCCGGCATCGGCATCAAGCGGCTGGCGGCGGCGATCGCCGGGCTGGAGGCGATCAGCTAGGGGATCATGAACTATCTGATCGACGGCCATAATCTGATCGCGCGGACGCCCGGCCTGTCCTTGGCCGACCCCGACGACGAGGTCAAATTGGTGCAACTGCTGCGCCGCTGGTCCATGGCCGATCAACGGCGCAAGGTAACGGTGATCTTCGATGGCGGGCTGCCGGCCGGGGAAGCCAAACAACTGTCGGGCGGCGGCGTGAAAGCCATATTCGCCCCCAACAACTCGACGGCCGATGCGGTTCTGATCCGTCGCATCGAGGCTATCGGCAATCCGCCGGAGTTCGTGATTGTCACCAGCGACCGGGCCATTGGCGACGTGGCCCGCCGGCGGCGAGTAGCCGTGCAAAGCTCGGAATCCTTCGCGGCCGATATGATCGCCGACCGGCAATTCGGCAAGGGGGAGAAAGAGTCTGCCAGGCGGCCCGACGCCCCGGCCATGACCCCCGACGAGATGCAGGAGTGGCTGGCGCTCTTCGGGCCGGAGCCGGAGACGCCGCGCCCCAAACCGCGCGCCGCCAAGCCAAAGCCTCAGGCTCCGGCCGCTCCCAAATCCAAGTCGCCGGAAGAGCGCGAAGCCGAAGAGATCGACGAGTGGCTGCGGCTCTTTGGCTACAAGGAGTAGTCACAGAGGGACGGCGCTAGCTGTCAACCCGTGGCATGATGAGCGCGGCACAAAAAACTAGAGCGCCGGTCATCAACCGGCGCTCTACGGTATTTGGCTAGCCCGACCGAGTCGGGGCAATCGACAGTTTATCTGGCCAGGGCCGGAAAGAAGACGCGGTTGGTCACGAAGACGATGCGTCCCTCGCCGCCAGGCTGGTAGCGCGGATCATCCGCCTGGATTGTCGGCAGGTCGTTGTCGCCGAGGGGGAAATCCTCTTCCGAACCCGTCAGGTAGAGGGCCAACGCTCGCTCGTCCGAGATCTTGGCGTGGCCGTCGCTCAGGATGATGGTCGGCTGGTCAGCCAGCATCTCGTACCCGTCCCCACCGCCGGCGGTGAAGTCGATCGTCGTGAAGTTCACCAGCGGAGCATCCTCTACGACGGCGCCGCCGACCACGATCGGAATACCGTCTCCAACGGTCAGGAGCAGGATTCGATCGCCCGACGGCCGGGAGAGGTCATAGACGACGTGCATGCCGGACACCTGGAGGAATCCGCCCCATGGCAGCGAGCCGGCGACGGAGAATTCCAGCGTCTCCTTTAGTAGTTCGGGGGTCATGTTCTCGATGGTGACGACGCTGTTATTGAAAGGCAGCACGTCGAGCGTGTTCTGGCGACTGATCTCGCCGGTCAGGAATTCGCCCGCGTTCTGGCGGATGCCGCCGCCGTTCTGCACGGCCACGGCCGGATTCTCGTCCATGGTCATGACGCCGCTGATCTCGCCTAATTTCTTGTAGGCGTTCAGGTAGGCGTCGCTGATCAGGTTGCCGCCGTTGGTCTCGCGGCTGCGATTGGGATTGCGCGATACGTCGAGGACGACCTCGCTGTAAGCGATGATCGTGGTCTTGAAGCCGCTGGTGCAGGCCAGGACCGGATCGATGACCGTGGTCAGGATGCCTCCATCAGGCGCCGATACGTCGGTGACGCCCAGTGCAGCGATCGCCTCGGCGTTCTCCTCCGTGTCGGGGATGTTGCGGCGAGGATAGCTGGCGTCCGTCACAATCGAGGTCACTACGCCGCCGTCGTCGAACTCCACATCGAGGCGGCCGAGGTATTTGTAGTTACCTTTGGTCGTCACCAGATAGACGGGATCGCCGTCCTTGTCCTCAGCCTGAATCGGGTAATCGCCAAAGATATCAGGCTCCTCTCCGGGCAGAAGCTGATCTTCAACCGGCATCGCGGGGTTCACCAATATCTCGTCGCCACCGCCGCCGACGGCGATATCGATGCCCGTTAGCTCGCCCAACAGGTCGATATCGTTTTGCAGGTCTTGCAGGTGGCTGCTGAAGATGATCTTGTTGACGCCCATGCTCTCCAGTCTGTCGACCTCGGCCTGGACGGCTACGATCGTTTCTTCCAGATCGAGGACGGTGACGTTGCGCGGGCTGGAGATCGTCGGCAGAAGCGGCGTCGTCGCGCTGACGATGCCGAACTTCTCGCCCGTGTCCGGGTCGACGTAGATCAGCGAATTGGCGATGGGGCGATTATCCTTGACGGCGCCGTCGATCAACCCGCCTTCAGCGGTCAAGTCGGAATAGCCCGGCTCGCCTGAGAAGTCAAGGTTGGCGCTGAGAAACGGCTGGGTCAACTGATCATCGATGGCGAAGGTGCGTATGAACTTCTCCAGGAAATCGGGGCCGAAGTCGAATTCGTGATTGCCGAAGACGTGGGCGTTATATTGCATCTGCCGCTGGGCGACCGCGTCATAGATCGGCTCGTTGAGCGGCGGCAAGCTGCAAACCAGGACGGAACTGGCCAGGAAGGCATCGCCTGCGTAGATGGTCAGGACGGAATTCCCGCCTTCTCTGGCCTCATGGATTTGAGCATCCATCAGGGTCTTGAAGCTGGCTACACCGCTGACAGCCAGTTCGACGTCCTCCGTGTTGCCGAAATAGCCGCCGGCCGGGACGTCGTAGATCGTGCTGAGTAACGCCGACTCGCCGTCGCTGTTGTGCAGCAGCGTCAGCGTCACTCCTCCCTGCGCCGCCGCCGGGCCGGTCTGAACGGCCGCGCCGAAAGCCATCAGGGAAATGATCAGAACCGTGAATAGAAACAATCTTGTCTTTCTCATACTTTCCTCCGTCCTACAGGAAACTTGGAAACATGGGTTCGACAATAAAAAGACGGCGAGGCAACAGGCGCGTCTCGCCGGCAAAAATCAAGGGGAAACTAACTACGACCATCTTCTCCTCGGGCGGGCCGCGTCGCGCAGGCGCTTATGTGTTCAGTTAATGATCAGTCGGCGAGTGATTTATCTGTCGGTGCAGGCGTTCACCGATAAGGATCAGTATACATCATTTTTGGCGGATCGGATCACTTTGGATCCTTGTAATGCACGTCTGATAGCCCCCGCAGGCGATCGGCCGCTTGCTCGGCCGTCAGGTCGCGCATGACCTCGCCCAACATCTCGTAGCCGACCATGAACTTCTTGATGGTCGCCGAGCGCAGCAGCGGCGGGTAGAAATGGGCGTGCAATTGCCAGTGATCTTGCGGCTCGGCCACAAAAGGCGCGCCGTGCCAACCCATCGAATAGGGGAACGAGGTGTGGAAGAGGTTGTCATAGCGGGTCAGTAGCCGCTTGAGGATCTCCGCCAGCGAATGGCGTTCTCCCTCGCGCAAATCCGGCAACCGCAGGATGTGGCGGCGCGGCAGCAGGAGCATCTCGAACGGCCAGACGGCCCACCAGGGCACGACGGCCAGCCAATCCTCGTTTTCAATAACGACCCGCTCGCGCAGTTCATCCTCCAGCGCGACGTAATCCAGCAGCAACGGCCGTCCCTCGGCCTCATAGTAGCGACGCTGGTGCTGGTCTTCTTTGGCCGGCTCGTTGGGCAGCGAGTCCACGCCCCAGATCTGGCCGTGCGGATGGGGATTGGAGCAGCCCATCATCTCGCCCTTGTTCTCGAACAGCTGGACCCAGCGATAGGTGCGGCCGAGATCGGCCGTCTGTTCGATCCACGTCTCGACGACGCGGCCGATGGCCGGCAGGTCCATCTCCGGCAGCGTCAGGTCGTGGCGGGGGGAGAAGCAGATGACCCGCGCGGTGCCGGGGACGGTCTGGGCGCGCAACAGTTGGCGAGGGCCGCTCTCGGGCGGGGCCTCGGCCGACGGGACCTCGGGCAAAACGGCGGCGAAATCGTTGGTGAAGGCGAAGGTGTCGCTATAGTCGGGATTGACGACGCCCCCGGCCCGCACATTCCCCGGGCACAGGTAGCAGTTGGAATCGTAGGCAAGTCGTCGCCCGCCGTCGAGGTCCTCAACCTGCCCTTGCCACGGCCGCTGCAGGCGGTGGGGCGACACCTGCACCCATTCGCCGGTTAGCGGGTTTTGGCGGCGGTGGGGATGGAGTGTGGGATCGAATTTCATAACTTCCTGGGTTCTCTCGCGCACGGGGACGATAATAATCCAAATAATAACATGCTTCGAGGTTATTCGAAATATCGCCGGCTCAGTCGCTTTGCCGCTCAATCTTCAGTAAAAAGCACGGGCCAGACCGTGGTATAATGATCATCATGAATGAGGAGTTGGCTTCCGTCCTGCGACAGTTGCGCGCCGGGCTGCTGGCGCTCTATGGCGACCGGCTCGATCGAGTGCTGCTCTACGGCTCGCGGGCGCGCGGCGACGCCGCGCTGGGGTCGGACGTAGATGTGCTGGTGGTGCTGGCGGGCAAAGTGGACGCTGCAGCGGAAATCGGAACGACGGAGTATCTTGTGGCCGACCTGTCATTGGCGCACGATCTCGTCCTCTCCTGCGTATTCATTAGTGTCGAGGAGTACCATGATGAGGCAGACCTCTTCCTTCGCAATGTCCGGAACGATGCTATCCCGGTATGAACCAATCAGTTGACAGCTACCTGACACAGGCTGGGGACAGTCTGGATGCGGCGGAATTGCTGCTCTTGGAGGGCTTCGCCGGATACGCCGCGTCCCGGGCCTATTATGCCATGTTCTACCTGGCCGAGGCATTTCTATCGACACGCGGTCTGGCCTTCTCCAAACACAGCGGCGTTATCAGCGCGTTCGGCCGCGAATTTGCCGGGCCGGGTATCATCCCGGCGCATTTTCATCGTTACCTGATACGCGCAGGTGAACTCCGACTACTTGCCGACTATCGCGGCGCGCCGATCAGCGATGAAGAGGCGCAAATTCAGATCGACCGCGGCCGGGAGTTCCTCGAATTCACCCGGCAATACTTCGCCGGGAAACCCCCAACCAACGGGTAGGGGCAAGGCGGCCGGGAATCCATCTTGTCCGGGCGAACGGCTTTTGCCCCCGGTCGCCTTGCCCTCTTGAATTGGATGATCGCGCGCTAAATCCGGCGCTGGGGGGCAAGCCCCCCAGGCCCCCCAGAGATCAGGCGATCATCGGGATCAGAGATCAGAGGGATCAGCGATCAGAGACAAATGGGGACACCGCCACACGAAACCCGAGGTTGTCGTAGAAGTAGCCGTGCGGGTAGTACCTGCTGCGGGCGGAGCAGCCGGTGTAGTCGTTCCAGTACGAGCCGCCACACAGAAGCATCCTTTTCTGGTTGCGAGAGTCAATGGTTTCGTATTCGGCCGACAGGCGATAGGGGCCTTCCTTGCCATAATAACTGCGCGTCCATTCCCAGACGTTGCCGCTCATATCCAGGCAGCCCGACGGGCCGGCTCCCTTGGGAAAGTTGCCGACGGCCGTCGGGCGGCCAACTCCGGCGGCCTTGCTGTTGGCCCGATACGGGTCGCCGGTCGTTCCCGGCTTTTCCGGCTCGTCGCCCCAGGGATATTCGCGATTAGAGAGCGGGTTGGACTTCGTGTCAGGCAGCCCGGCAAGCGTCGCTTTCAGGGAATCCACCGTGACGACATGGGGTTCGACCGGGATAACCAGGCCGCCCCGCGCCGCCTTCTCCCATTCCGCTTCGTTGGGCAGGGTGACACGGTAGCCCGGCGGCAGATGCGCCTGCCAGCGCCGGTTGAGCCACTCGCAAAAAGCCAGGGCGTCGTACCAGTTGACGTAGACCACCGGACGGTTGTCAGGTGATGAAAGAGGTCTGTCACCATAGGCCGGTTTATAATCCGGGTTGCTTTGAACAAATTCGCGGAACTGGGCCACGGTGGCGGGATATTGGGCCAGCCAGTAGGGCTTGTCCAGGAATGAAAGCGTGTGCCCTTCGCGGCTCGCTTGCTTGTCGGCCATCCAGAAGTCGCCGGGCGGCACGTAGCACAGTTGCATCCCGTCGCAGGTGAGCACCCCCGGCCGGTCGTCGCCCAGCTCGGCCAGCGCGTCGCCCGCTCGCGTTCGTTCCACAGGTGAAGTAGTTGGAACGGCAAGCATTTGTTTCATATATTCGCGCAATGCCCGGCGAGTGGGGCCGTCCGGCTTTCTGTTATCCAGCAAGCTGACGGCATTGCGCAGGCGCACCCCTTCGCCGCTGAGCAATTCCGCCAGTAAATCCGCCGGCAACGGCGCGACCGGCGGTTCGTCAACCGGGGGGAGGGCGGGTGATACGGGTGCGGGGCGGCCGTCCAGTCGCCTCAGGAGCGCATCCAGGCCAACCTCGTAGCTACCCCGAAAGGAAATGTGCTGATATTGTCGCCACAGACGCTTGGGCAGGCACTCGATCACATTCAGCGGAATGAAGGTTATCACCCCTTCGTGCTGCATCTCGACGGCCGCGTCAGTCTCCGTGTTGACCCAGCGCGAGGCGATAGCGGCGGGTGTCAATACAACGATAAACACGCCGCTTGTCTCCAATCCACGATCGATGGCCTCCACCCACTTCTCGCCCGGGCGGATGCTGTCCGGGGCGATCCATACACGCCAGCCCTCGGCCTGCAGGTCGCGGGCCAGCATGCGGGCAAATTCAGCGTCGGCCGTGGCATGGCTCAGGAAGATCTGGCGTGAGTCGCGCTCGACAGACGACATAGAGACCTCCCGACGGGGCGTCTCTACTACAGGTTGTGAAGCAAATGTCTGGTTCCACAGCTCGGTTCGTTCACGAGCCACGGCCGAATGCAGATCATTCAATCGGCCGCGCCGCTCGCAGTGGCCGATCAGGGCTATGACCTTGCGGCTCTTACTCATACCGCTGCTGAAATCGGCTTCAGCTTCCGGGAAGTAATCAAAGCATAGCGCATCCAGGTCTTCGTCACTGAAGGCCTTATTCATAAACTGGCGCAGGGTGGCGTTATCAATCATCATGGTTACCGGCTGGGTGAATCATAGCGCAGCCGGCAACAGGCGACAAAGACAAAGAGCGAAACGGGATCAATCCCGCCGCTGTCACACAAACCCGGATTAATCCGGTTAATGCGGCCGCCGGAAACCTGATTCATCAGGTTTGGTATACCAGCAGGACGTTTCAACGTCCGTGGATTCGAGTATGCGATTGCCCTGTGGAGCGCGTGGAGCATTTCACCAAATCGCCTACAATACCGGCCATGTCCACCCTCCGCGCCTTCATCGCCGTTGAACTGCCCGGCCCCGTCAAGGACGCCTTGGGCGAAGTTATCCGGGAGCTGGCCGGGCGCGTGCCTCGCGGCGCGGTGCGCTGGGTGCGGCCGGAGCAGATGCACCTGACGCTGCGCTTCCTGGGCGACACGGCCATCGACCAACTGCCGGCCATCCATAGCGTCATGGATGATATCGTGCGGGGCAATCCACCCTTTGCATTGCGTCTGGCTACCGTCGGATGCTTCCCCAACGCGCGACGGCCGCGCGTCATCTGGGTCGGACTGGCGGGGGATGAGTCCCGGCTGCATGCGCTCAAGACGGCGCTGGACGAACGACTGGCTCCCCTCGGTTGGCCGCCGGAGGGCAAGCCATTCCGCGCCCATCTGACCCTCGGCCGGGTTAAGGACGAGCGCGAGGTTCAGGGGGTGGAATGGGCGGCCGATGTGCCTTCTCTTGATATGCCGGTCACAGCCATCCACCTCATCGAGAGCCAACTGCGGCCCAGCGGCCCGATCTATACAACACGACATACGGCCCGGCTCAATGGTTAGTAGGTCGTATTCTCCACCGGCTACCGACCATTAACCGCCAACCACGGTAACCAAATGATACTGTCGCTTGCCCTTGCGCAACACCAGGAAGCGGCCGCCGATGGCTTGCGCGAGACCGGCCGTCTGGGTCACATCGGTCACCCGCTCGTTGTTCAGGTAGATGCCGCCACCCTGAATCGCCCGCCGCGCGTCGGCCTTTGAATTCGCCAGGCCGCTGCCGGCCAGCAGATCCACGACCGTCACGCCGTCGCTCAGCGCGTCCTTCGCCACCTCACTCGACGGAACTTCGACGAAGATGTCCTCGATGTCGGCCGCGCCCAACCCGGTGATGTCCCCGCCGAAGAGCGCCTGCGACGCCTGTTCAGCCCGGTCCAGCGCCGTCGCGCCGTGGACCATGCGCGTCACCTCGCGGGCCAGTGTGCGTTGCGCCTCGCGCTTCTCCGGCTGGTCGAACACCTTGTTCTCCAGCTCGGCGATCCCGTCCCGGTCGAGCCAGGTGAAGTATTTGAGATAGGTAACGACATCGGCGTCATCGGTATTGAGCCAATACTGGTAGAACCGGTAGGGCGACGTGTAGGCCGGGCTGAGCCAGACACTCGTCCCCCCGGCCGTCTTGCCAAACTTCGACCCGTCAGCATTGGTGATGAGCGGGTAGACCAGCCCGTGCGCCCGTTCGCCCTTCGCCCGGCGTATCAGTTCGACCCCGGCCAGGATGTTGCCCCACTGATCGCTGCCGCCCACCTGCAGCATGCAGCTCATGGTCTCATACAGGTGGAGATAGTCATGGGCCTGGAGGAGCATATAGCTGAATTCGGTGAAGGAGATGCCGCTGTCGTCGCGCTCCATCCGCGACTTGACCGAATCCTTGGCCAGCATGTAGTTGACGGTGAAATGCTTGCCCGTGTCGCGCAGAAAATCGACCAGCAGCAACGGCCGCAACCAGTCGGCGTTGTTGACCATCCGCGCCGGGTTGCTCGCCACCTCGAAGTCGAGGATGCCGGCCAGTTGCCCCCGGATCTGGCCCACGTTGTAGTCGATGACGTCCAGCGAGAGCAAATTGCGCTCGGTGCTGCGGCCGCTGGGATCGCCGATCATGCCCGTGCCGCCGCCCGCCAGAGCGATCGGCGTATGGCCGAAGCGCTGCCAGCGCGCCAGCTGCATCATCGGCACCAGGTGGCCGACGTGGAGCGTGTCCTTGGTCGGATCAAACCCGTTATAAAGCGTGATTTTCTGCTGACCCGCCAATTCGTCGATGCCGTCGGTCTTGTCGTAGATCAGCCCGCGCCAGCGTAATTCATCCGTGATCGTCATCGCCATCTGCCAACTCCTCTTAAACGGGACAGTTGCCCCGTGATTTTGCTGCTGTGGCGCGTCTGCTGTGGCACATATCTGTGGCACATATCTGTGGCACATATCTGTGGCACATATAGTGTGGCGCAACCTGTTAGGTTGCGAAAAACCCACACGCCGAAAGCAAGCTGACAGCTTGCTCCACAGCCGCCTCTGTTAGGTTGCAAAAGCCCACTTGCCGGAAGCAAGCTAAAAGCTTGCTCCACAGCCGCCTCTGTCAGGTTGCGAGGAGCCGTCAGAGGCAAGCTAACAGCTTGCGCTACAGCCAGTACGCCAACAAAAAAGACGCGGTCGCGCCGCGTCTTCTGCTTTCCTGTTGGTCGTCGTCCATCAGCCGGCGGCAATCATCAGGCGCGTCAAGAGCGCGGCAGATTGAGATTGCCCTTCATAATAAGCGTCATGAACAAAAGCCGACTGTCTCATAGCGAAATCATCATAACACCCGGGCCATGGTTTGTCAATCGACGTCAAGCCCCGGCCATCAGCTTGTCGACCGCGGCCGACAACTGGGCCAGATTGCGCACCATGTACACCTGATCACACAGTGGCGCGTAGGCGGGCATGTCGCTGTCGCCCGTCCCCCACTGGCGCGGAGCCTCCGGATTGAGCCAGATCAGACGGCGTGCCCGCTGCTGCAAATCCTTGACCAGATCGAGGCGGGGGTCGTTGTAATTGTTGCGGCCGTCGCCCAGGATCACCACCGTCGTCCGATTGTTGATGCTGTCGAGCCAGTTGTCATAGAGCGTACCCAGACTGCGGCCGAAGTCGGTGGCGTAATGTTGCGGCGAGCGCCGGTAAAAGGTATCCATGACCTCATCCACCGCGTCGGACGCCCGGTTGCCGGCCATCACGGGGCTGATCTCCTCCATATCGCTGTAGAAGCCGAAGCTCCGCGTCCTGGCCACCTGATCCTGCAGTTCGTAGGTCAGACGCAACATGAACTCGGCCACGGACAGCATCGACCGCGAGATATCGCAGATCAGCACCAGGCTCGGCTTCAGCTTCTTGCGCTTGAACTTCAACTCCATGGGTACGCCGCCGTAGCGCTGGTTGGCGCGGATGGTGCCTTTCGAGTCGAACCGCCCCGCCTTGCCCCGCTTGCGACGCAGGGCGGCCCGGCTGCGCAATTGCGTCACCAGCCGCTGCACCTCGCGCCGCAATATATTGGCCTCCTCCTGGGTCAGCGCCTCAAACGGCTTGTGCATCAGGTCAGAGCCAAACAGCTCGTCAGGCCGGTTGGCGCGCTGCTCGGCGATCTGTCGCCCGACCTGCTGGGCTACCTGCTCGGTGAGCGCCTCCCGGTTGGCCTCGACGACGCCCATCAGCTTATCGATAGCCTCCCGGCTCATGCCCATTTCCGCCAGCCGTTCCATCAACTCGCGGAGCTGCTCCTCCAGGTGGGCCATGCCCATCTGCTGCAACATGCGTCGCGTCACCCAGCGGCCTTCCTGCGGGTTATTGGCCCATTGGATGCCGGCCCGCTCGGCCAATCGCTCCAGTTCCTCCTTGGTCGGCCCTTCGCCACTGGTCAGCCAATCAATAAGCGACTGGAGGCGGCCGCTGAGCGCCTCGAGCGCGGCCTTGAGCATCTCCTGCTCGTCCTCGCTCATATCCTCCATGGCGTTTTGCAGGGGCGGGCCGCCGGTGCCGAAGTAGAGGGGAAATAGCTCTTCAAAGACGGCGAAATCGTCCGACTTCTTGACCAGCGTCGCTCGCAATGACTGGCGGAACAGATCCTTGTCGGCAATGCCGAGCAGTTCGATGGCGCGCATGGCGTCGGCCGACTCGGCCATCGACACGCGCACCCCGGCCGCCCGCATCCCGCGCACGAATTCAATTACCCGATCATCCATCTCGCCGCCTCCAATGATTTATGACTGGCGGTTGGCCGGTCCCCGACGGCCGCCGTTGCCCATCATGCGCCGGGCCTTTTGCACATCGGCCTCGTACTTGAGCAAGACGGTCAGCGTATTGTTCATCGTCTCTTCGTCGATAGCCCTTGCATTCAGAGCCACCAGGGCGCGCGCCCAGTCGAGGGTCTCGCTGATGCTGGGAACCTTGCGCAAGTCCATGTTGCGCAGCTGTTGCACCGTGGCGACCGCCTGCCGGGCCAGTTCCGGCCGCAGATCGGGCACTTTCAGGCGCACGATATCGAGTTCCTCATCGAGGGTGGGATAGCCGACGTAGAGATAGAGGCAGCGCCGCTTAAGCGCTTCGCTCAGCTCGCGGGTGTTGTTGGAGGTCAGGAGGACCATCGGCTGGTGTTTGGCGTGGATCGTCCCCAGTTCGGGCACGCTGACCTGGAAATCGCTGAGGACTTCGAGCAGGAACGCCTCGAATTCGACGTCGGCGCGGTCGATCTCGTCAATGAGCAAGACCACTGGTTCGTCGGAGGTTAATGCCCGCAGCAACGGCCGGGGCAACAGGAAGTGCTCCGAGAAGAAAACGTCCTCTTCCTGTGCCAGCCGGTTGGCGGCCTCGGCCAGGCTGCCAACATCGCCCAACACATTGTGCAGCGTGTCGCGAAGAAGCTGGGTGTAGAGCATCTGCTTGGCATACTCCCACTCGTAGAGCGCTTTGCTCTCGTCCAGCCCCTCGTAGCATTGCAGGCGAACCAGCGGCGCGCCCAACGCCGACGCCCAGGCCTTGGCCAGTTCCGTCTTGCCCACGCCGGCCGGCCCTTCGGCCAGCACCGGCTTGCATAGCGATTGCGCCAGATAGATCACCGTGGCGATCTCATCGGAGGTGATGTACTGCTGCTTGCTCAACCGCTGGCGGACATCGGACCTATCTTTGAACATCATTCGCTTGGTCTCCGTTTATTAACTTGCCGTCCCGGACGTTAGTCGGATCGATAGTATCGATATGCGACAGATAACGATTGTAGGAACAATCGGGCCACGCGCCAAAGGTTGGCCGTGGCTCTCAGGTTGCCTTCAACTCATGGTATCACAAATCACAGGCCAAATAATACCACCGATCCGTTTCCATGAAGCCCAGGCTGGTATACAGATGCATGGCGACGGCGTTGCCTCGCCACAAGCCGATCTCAAGGATGCCCGCACCGCGGCCGCGCAGCCGATGGAGCGCCGCCACCAGCAGGCGACGGCCGTAGCCGCGGCCCTGATAGTCAGGCGCAATGCCGATCGGCTCAATCCGCCCGCGGCCGTCCGGCAACAGCTCGTGCCACGCCACGCCGACCAGCTGGCCGTCAACCGCCAGAAAGAGCAAATCCTCCGGCTGCGCCAGCATCGCCGCCACCTCCGCCTCGGTGTAGGGTTGCGACCAGAGTGTGTCGTTGAAACTCTCGTCGTAAAGGCGGCGGAACTCAGGCACCGCCCGCTCCCGCGGGAGGATCAGCAATTCGCTCGGTGGCTCGCCGGGGACGATCGGCAATTCAGCCGATGGCGGCAACTCCAGCAGGCACTCTTCGTGCTCCACGTAGAAGCCTCGCCGGAGCAGAAAGACGGCCGTCTCGTCCGTCAGGTCATTGGCCCGGCACGACAACCGACGGACTTCGGG
>JAGOZU010000109.1 GCA_018058545.1 Promineifilum sp.
GCTACTCCACTTGGCTTACGGTGTGTTGAAAACGCGCCTGCCTTTCGATCCTAATCACACCATCAACATGCAACCTGTGTGATTTGAGTTGACTTTTAACACGATATCTGACAGGTTGAGCTACAGGCTACCGGTTAAGCTACAGACACAGGCTGATCTACGGCCGCCGCCAGCTCCACGGCCACGCCTCCCACGACGACGCCAGCCCCGCCTTCACCGGATTGTTGAGCACATAGGCCACGATCCGTTCCAGCTCGCGGCCGTCGCGGACATAGTGGTCATAGCTCTCGTGTTGCCAGAAAGGCCCTTCCCGCTCCAGCAGACGGTTGGCCTTGCGGGCGGTGTTCCCCTTCAGGCCCATCATGATCTCGGCCAACGCGTGGTATTGCCCGCCGGCTTTGGGCAACGGCGTGAATACGAGGTGGGCGTGATTGGGCATCACACAATAGGCCAGCAGGTCGTACACCCGGATGTCGCGATAGTGGATGGCCTCGCACACCAGCGCGGCCACGCGGGCGTCGCTCAACCAGACCGGGCCGTCGGCCGCCGCGTCCAGCAAGCGGTCGTAGCGGCCGAAAAATCGCTTGTCCACGTCGTACAGCAGGCCTTGTTTCACCTCAAACGGGACGGCCGTTGTCTCGATGGCTTGTCGGGCGAGGCGTTGCTCTTCCTCCATGCGCAGGATGACCTCGACCGGCAGGCTGCCCGCCAGGCGCATGGTGACGAAGAGGGTCGCTCCCTCCGGCTGGATGTGGGGCAAATTGCGGCGGTATTCGGGTTGGTAGTCGAGGTTACCGGTCATGGGTGTGTGGGCATATTATATGCGGGAATGATGCTGTCGCTCAAGCTGTTGGCTGTAGCTCAAGCTGTTAGCTTGAGAAAACCCCCCAACTGAACAGGCTTAACTGCCGCACCAGGTTGGGCATAGCTTGAGAAAACTTCCTCAACCTGACACGATGGCCTGTAGCTCAAGCTGTTAGCTTGAGAAAGCCCCCCAACTGAACAGGCTTAACTGCCGCACCAGGTTGAACATAGCTTGAGAAAACTTCCTCAACCTGACACGATGGCCTGTAGCTCAAGCTGTTAGCTTGAGAAAGCCCCCAACTGAACAGGCTTAACTGCCGCACCAGGTTGAACATAGCTTGAGAAAACTTCCTCAAGCTGACACGATGGCCTGTAGCTCAAGCTGTTAGCTTGAGAAAGCCCCCCAACTGAACAGGCTTAACTGCCGCACCAGGTTGGGCATAGCTTGAGAAAACTTCCTCAAGCTTGAGAAGAACCCCTCAACTACAGACAGGTTGAGTCACAGGCACAGGTTAGACATTGCTTGAGAAAAAACTCCTCAAGCTGACAGCTTGAGCTACAGGCTGCGGGTTGAGCTACAGGCTACAGGGCGATTTTTTGGACAGCGCGGCCAACCGGGGTTATTCTTCACCATCTTCCGTTCGGGGTAATGGGTGAAATCATGATCGAAACGTCCGATTGGCTCATCTTCGCGCTGGTGGTCGGGGCGCGGTTCCTGCTGCCGCTGCTCATCCCGTTCTATCCGCTGCCGGCCATCATCGCCTGCCTGCTGCTCGACGGCGTGGACCAGACCATCTTCCAGCTGTTCACCAAGCTGCCGCTGGAGGGCTATCAGAGCTACGACAAGGCGCTGGACATCCACTATCTGACCATCGCCTACATCTCCACCTTCCGCAACTGGACCAACAACCTCGCCTTCCAGGTCAGCCGGTTCCTCTTTTTCTTCCGGCTGGTGGGGGTGGTCCTGTTCGAGACGTTCCATTTGCGCGCGATTTTGCTCATCTTCCCCAATACATTCGAATATTTCTTCATCTGGTATGAGGCGATGAAGCTGTGGTGGGACCCGCGCAAGCTGACCCGAGGGGCCGTCCTCGGCGCGGCGGCGTTCATCTGGATCGTCATCAAGCTGCCGCAGGAGTATTGGCTCCACATCGCCCAGCGCGACGTGACCGACACCATCAAGGGCTTGCTGGGCGGGGGGCCGGAGGATGCCTGGCTGCCGCTGATCATGAATCACCTGTTTGTCATCCTGCTGGTCGTGGCCGTTCTGGTGGCGCTGGTGCTGGCCGTGGTGCGCTATCTGCGACGCAACATGCCGCCGGCCGACCACAAGCTGAGCTGGCGCGCCGACGACAACACGACCGTGCCGACCGACGCCGAATTCGCCCGCGCCCGCGATTTTCTCTACAAGCACATCTTCGACCGCGATCTGCTGGAGAAAATCGTTCTGGTGGGCCTCATCGTCTACATCTTCGCCAGTATCCTGCCCAACACGATGAGCAATACGGCCCTGCTGATGACCTATGTGGCCGGGCTGGTCACCTCGACGACGGCCGTCAGCCACATCCTGGCGCGACGCGGGACGACCGTGGCCTCCGGCCTCACCCACTTCCTGATGGTGTTCGCCCTCAATATGGTCATCGTCTATTTGGTGACGACGCTGTTCGGCCGTCCGGTCGACTGGCTCAACGCGGTGGTCTTCCAGTTGATCCTGGCCGTCCTGGTGACGCTGTTCGACCGGTTCCAGCCGTACCACGAGGCGCGCTTTCCGCGCGGGGCGGTTACGAGTTAATTATGCCTAGCTCATAATTAATTCACTCAACCTTAAATAATTGCGAGGGAGCGGGCGTCCAATGCGCCCGTTCCTTCGTCTGAGGTACCCGAATCTTCCCGATCGACCGCGAAACGGAACGCCCATGACCCAAGCCCGACTCGGCCGCCTGCTCCTCATCGTCGCCATCCTGCTGGTGGCCGTTCTCCTGCGCGAGCGGGCCATCCGCAGCCTGCGCACCGACTTCGACGAGCCGGTTTATTACGAGGCCGGGCTGCGCCTGGCCGACGCCATCCGCCACCGGGATTGGGTCGCCCTGGCCAGCGACGACTGGCATTACGAGCATCCCGGGCTGATGAAGATGCTCTACGCGGCCGCCTTTCTGCGCTACCCCTACGGCGCCTACACCGTGCCCGACCTGCCCGAATTGACCGAACTGCGCGACCTGGCCATCCCCCAGCGGACGCTGGTGTTCGCCGGACGACGGGCGTCGATGCTGTTCGGGCTGCTGACCGTGGCCCTGGTGGCCGCCGTCAGTCCCCTGGCCGGGGCGCTGCTGGCCGTCCACACCTATATCATCAAGTACACTTCGCAAATCTATCTGGAGGCCATCCCGCTGCTGGCCTCGACGGTGTGCGTGCTGGCCTACATGCGCGCGCTGGAGCGGGAAGCGGCGGCGGAACGGGGCGGCGCGGCGTGGCGCTGGTGGGCGCTGTCGGCCGTCGCTCTGGGCATCACGGCCGCGGGCAAGTATATCTATTGCGTGGCCGGGCTGGCGGTCATGGCCGACTATGGCTTGCGGGCGGTCGCCGGGCGACGACCTCGCGCCATCCTGACGTTGCTGGGCTGGGGCGGGCTGTCGCTGCTGGTGTTCTCTGTCGCCAACAACCAGCTATGGCTCGACCCATACGGCCGTCTGGCAGCCTCGTTGCGCTTCCATGTGGCCTATCCCTCCAGCCTCATCGTGCGCAGCGCCGGCTTCCCGTGGAACCAGCCGCTGATCTGGCTGTATCGGCCCATGCCGTCGCTGTGGCATCCGGGGGTGTTTCTGTTCTCGCCCGACGGGCTGACGGCCGCGCTGGGGATGCTCGGCTCGTGGCCCACGTGGCGGGCCTGGGGCGGCCGGGGGCGGGTGGTCGTCCTGTGGTGGGTCATCGGGCTGGCCGTTTTGCTCCTCTGGCCGACCAAATGGCCGCAATATACCCTGATCATCATCGTGCCGCTGTGCCTGAGCGCGGCCGAGGCGCTGCGGGCGGGCGGCCGCGCGCTAAGGGCACGGGGTATCCTCCGCGTTACATAATCAGGCGCGCGTGGCTCCTGGGCCAAATTTGGGGGCAATCAGGGGCAAACTGCCGGAAACCGGCGGGGAAAATCCACAGGTTTCACGGGCGGCGCGGATTTATTCGCCAATCCATTGGCCAAACCCGTGAAATCTGTGGCTGATGCGTCTTGTTCCCGCGGCGTTATTCCTTCGGCGCGTGCATGGCGCAGAAGTCGGAGCCGGGAATGGCGTTACGCTTGCAGCGCGTGCCGCTTTTGGTGATGCCGGCGCACTGCTTCGGCTCGGCGGCCGACTCTTCGGCGGCCTCGATGATCGCCTCGGCCGCTTTCTGCCCCGCGGCCATGCGGCTCTCCAGCGAATCGGCCGCCTGTCGGGCCAGATCGCCGGCGGCATGGAACGCCCCGCCGAGGGTCGCGCCCAGGCCGGATTTGGCCGAGGCGGCCGCCGAACGGGCCGAGTCGGACACGCCGGATGCCGCGCGCCCGATGGCCTCGCCGACCGGCGTCGCCTCGCCATCCGAGTCGATGTCGCGCTCGATGAGGATGCTCACCTCGGCGAACCAGGCGGCGATGAGGGCCAGCACCGTCCATGACCCGACAAAAAACGCGCCGATGACGCCCGCGTAGAGCGGAAACTCGACCAGCGTGCGGCCGTTCTTGTCCTGCACGGTGATCTTGCGCACGGCCGCCTCGCGCAGCAGGGCCTGGATGGCGGCGATGAGGTCGTTGCCGGCCACGGAGACGCGCTCGGTGGCGGTGTGGGCCTCGTCCTTCAAGTCTTCGAATGTCTCGTTTGCGGTCATTTCATCCTCTCCGGGGACTAGGCGATACGGGTTTCGATCTGGCGGATGGCCTCGCCGGGGGCCTTCTCGACCGGGGCCGGGGCCTCTTCATACTCGATGAGCACCGACACGCGGGTCAGCCAGGCAGTGGCCAGCAACACGGCCGTCCAGGGGCCGATGACGAGCACGCCCAGCGCGCCCAAGGCCAGGGGGATCTCGGCCAACGTGCGGCCGTCCTGATGCTTGATGGTGATCTTGCGCACGCGGGCCTCGCGGCCCAGGCGGCCGAGGGTTTCCTTCAGCTCGCTGCCGCGCACGGAAAACTCCTCGAAGCGACGACGGCCGAAGCCTTCGGCCTTGGACGCGACGTCTTCCAGTTCTTCTTCAATGTGGATGGTCTGTTCGGACATGATTTTTTCTCCAGATGCGGAATACATCCGCTGATTTTTCATTTGATTCAGGGCCTCGCGGGCGATATTAACCGGCCCACGGGCGCATAATGACGGGCTTTGTTCGTCTATCTGTTATTACGCACAGCGTCATGGAAAGTTGCGAGAGCCGGCCGGGTCTGATATCACTTGACATAGTGTTTCCCGGGAAACAATTGTTGTGTAGCTACATCACCCCGCGGGGGTATCACTTGCTGAAGGCGCCGCTGATGCCCGGGTCGCGGCCGCAGAAGAACGGCAGGTCGATGGCCACGCGGGCGGCGATATCCCGGCCGCCGGGCAACAGTTCGGCCTCCATCGTGGCCACGACGGTCAGCCCCTGGGCGGGCATGCGCACGGTGGTCGCCAGCCGGTTGGGGTCGGCCGGATCGACCGCGCCGCCGGCGTCCTGTTCGCCCGAGGGCACGGCCACCACGCCGCAAGTGCCGGCGTCGATGGTGAGGCCGTCGCCGATGGCCAGGCGGCCGCTGACCGCGCCGCCGGATTCGGTCAGGGTGAGTGTGGCCGGGGCGGTGCTGCCGTTGTCGGCCGTCAATGTGCCGTTGAACGTGCCGTTAAACGTGCCGTTGAAGCCGGATGCGGCCGGGTCGCCGCCTGTAACCGGGTCGCCGCCTTGCCCGACGCCCTCGCCGGGACTGCCCAATGCCGGAGCGGACGGATCCGCTGGAACCGACAGGTCGGAGGCGGGCGGGGCGGGCAGCACCAGCGTCGAGTCTGACGAGCCGGGCGTGGAGGAAAAGGCCAGGAGGCCGACGGCCAGCAGCACGGCTGTTCCGGCGCAGGCCAAAAAGATAAATATCACCAACACAAGACCGATTAATCGTTTCATACCTGTTTTCATCCCGGCCGGTTGCGCGGCCGATCCCGGTGACTATAACGAATTCGGCCGCCCGGGGGTTGCAGAATGGGAGATTATTAAGGATTGGGGGGGTAGGGGCCGACAATCGGTCGAATGACGCGCACCAACCGTAGGGGTCAGGCAACCGGGACAGGCGTGGGACAGATGACCGGGACCATGTCTCCCGGTTGCCTGACCCTGCCGACCATCATCCGACCGCAGAAGGGTCAGGCAACCGGGGGAGGAAGCCATTTGTTTCCCATTCAGGTCAATCCCGGTTGCCTGACCCCTACCGATGGGGTTGTTGCCTGACCCTGTCGCCCATCGACCGGCCGATTGGGCCATATTTGACAAATCCCCGCTAAGCGTTAGAATCGCATGAGTATAAATACATGCCCACAAATTTTCATGGGCAGCGGCCGGGCGGGGTTGGACCCCGGGGGCGACGGCCGAAAAGCATAAAATTCATACAGGAGAAATTGTCATGCAACTTAGTTCCCCCAAGATGATCACCTGGGTGATCGCTCTCGTTCTCGGCGTCATCGGTATTCTGGCCAACCTGGTGGCTCTGCCCATCGTCACGGCCGGTTTCGGCTTCTGGCTGCTGGTCATCGCCTTCGTGCTGTTGGCCGCCGGCAGCGTCGTCAAGGGTCTCTAGTTACTGCGGCCGTCTCCTTCGGGAGACAGCCTGAATGACAAAGGACGCCGGTCGCTCGCTCCCCGCCATGCCCTGGGGGAAACGAGTGACCGGCGTCCTTTCGTTTGTTGTCGGGCGTCGCGGCGACGCGCCTAGCTGGTCGCCTTGGCCACCAGCGCGGCGATGCGGGCCTCCTCGGCCGCCGTCAGGTTCATCAGCGCGAAGGAGGCCGGCCACATGTCGCCGTCATCCAGATTGGCCACGTCGTTGAAGCCGAAGGTCGCATAGCGCGTGCCGAATTTGCCGGCGGCCTGGAAGAAGCAGACCACCTTGCCCTCCGCGTTGGCCCAGGCGGGCATCCCGTACCACGTTTTCGGCAGCAGCTCCGGCGCCTGGGCGGTCACGATGGCGTGGATCGCCTGGGCCTTGGCGCGGTCGGGTTCGTCCATCGCCGCGACCGCCTCCAGCAGGGCGCTCTCTCCCGCGGCCCGGTTCTTGTTCATGCGCTCCTCGGCCTTCATCTCCCGGGCGCGCGCTTTCATCGCCGCTTTTTCTTCATCTGTCCACTTTGCGTCTTTGGCTGCTGTCTTTGTGCTCACAGAAATCTCCTCATCTGATTGACGGGGGTGAACGCCACGGGCGTTGAACGTCACGGGCGTTGAACGCCACGGGCGTTGCCCCCTTGCATCAATGTGAATTTAGTTATACAATAAAGATACTTCACAATTAAGATAATGTCAAGAGGAACTTTTCGATGACGACCTCAACCCGGGAAGACCTGAAGAAGCGGGCGCTCATGGCCGTGGCCCAATACGGCGCGCACCTGACGCTGTTCCGCAACGCCGTGACCGAATGGGCGGGCCTCAATGTGACGGACATGGAATGTCTGCGGCTTCTGTTTCTGCAAGGGGAGGCCACGCCGTCGCAGCTCGCCCGACACACGGGCCTGACATCGGGGGCGACTACGGCCATGCTCGACCGGCTCGAAAAGGCCGGGCTGATTGAGCGGCGGCCGAACCCCGACGACCGGCGCGGGACGCTCGTCACCCCCGCGAAACTCGGCCGCGAGAAGGTCGCGTCGTGGTTTGAATCGGCGAGAAAGGCCCAGGATGACCTGGTTTCAGGTTATTCAACGGAAGAACTGACGATTATCGCCGACGTCTTTGAAAAATTTACGACGCTATGGCAACGGGAACGCGAGAAGCTGCGACCGCCCGGGAAGTCATCCTAGCCCGGTTCGCCCCGTTCGGCGGAACGGCCGATCACGCCTCTCTTCCTCAAATACCGCAAAATCCCGTCGACCGACATGAACAGCGGGTTGGCCAGCTCGTAGCCGTCGATGGCCGTCTGTGACAGCCCCTGGGCCGCCATGCGCTGCCGGTTCCAGCCGATGTAGTCGTCCAGCCGATCGCTACCAAATCAACGGCACGTCATACCGACCGAAATTCACATCGGCCGATAACAACGTCAGCCCCTCGACCCGCGCCTGGGCGATGAGCAGCCGGTCGAACGGGTCGCGATGGTGGCGGGGCAGGGCGAGAAGCTCAAGGCAGTGGGACTGTTCAATCGGTAACCAAACGATGTCGTTGATCGTCATCGCCAGATCGACCGTATCTTGCCAATTGCCGGGCAACGTCAATTTGCCGATGCTCACCTTGATGCAGATCTCCCAATAACTGGCGGCGCTCAGATAGAGCGAGTTGTCGGGATTGAGGAACGTGGCGTCGGCCGCGGGACTCATGCGGCGACTGGTGATGCTCCACAGAAAGGCGTGGGTGTCGAGTAAGAGGTTCACTCCATGTAATCGGCGAACTCTTCCAGCTCGTTGTCAAAATCATCGGCCATGTAAATGACGAACCCTTCTGCGATGCCCAGTTGTCGATGCGGCTTCTCCTCAACAACGGGCGTCAGCTTCACCACCGGCACATCCCCGCGGGCGATGATGACCTCTTCCCCGGCCAACGCCAGACGGATGAGCTTGGACAGGTTGGTTTTGGCTTCGTGGACGGTGAATTGCATGACCCTATATTAGCTAACCTGGTTAGCTAAGTCAATGGGGCCAAGCCAAGAGAGCCGGCACCCGCCCCGGCCGCTCATCCCCCTCGCTTCCTCAAATACCGCAAAATCCCGTCGACCGACATGAACAGCGGGTTGGCCAGCTCGTAGCCGTCGATAGCCGTCTGTGACAGCCCCTGGGCCGCCATGCGCTGCCGGTTCCAGCCGATGTAGTCGTCCAGCAAGGCCACGCGCGTGGCCGGGTCGGTCGCCGGCGACAGGCCGCCCAGATCGTCCAGCCGCTGGGCCACGAAGGCCACCGCGTCGATCAGCGACACTCGCAGCGCGCTCAGCTGGCCGTGGACGTCGGGGTTGGGGCCGAAATGGGTGGGATAGATGACGTCGATTTTGGCCGCCTCCAGCTTGTCGAGCGACGCCATCCACGTCTCCAGATGGAATTCCGGCGGCGGGGCGGGCAGGTCGATCGAATTGAAGCGGGGCAGGCGCACCCCGGCGACGTCGCCGGTGAAGGCGATGCGGCCGTCGTCGCCGTCGATCAGGTAGGTGTGATGGTGGCCGGCGTGGCCGGGGGTGTCCAGCGCGGTGAAGGTCAGCCCGCCGGCGCGCACGGTGTCGCCATCGTACAGGGGCGTCACGCGCTCGGCCGGGGCGGGCAGGATCTCGCCCCACAGGGTTTCCATGCGGTCGCCGTAGATGCGCCCGGCGCTGGCCAGCAGCTTGCTCGGGTCGATGAGATGGGGCGCGCCGACGTGGTGGACGTAGATCTGCGCCCCCTGCCGCGCCCACCAGCCGGCCGCTCCGGCATGGTCGAGGTGGATATGGGTCAGCAGCACATGGCGGATGTCACTCGGCCGGAGGCCATGCCCGGCCAGGGCGTCGAGGACCGCCGGCAGGGTGGAACCGGGGCCGGTCTCGACCAGTGCCGGTCCTTCGGGGCCGATGAGCAGGTAGACGGCCGTGACTTGCTCCATGCCCTGGAATCGGGTGTCGAGGATTTGGAGGTTCATAGTCACCTATCATAGCTTTATCCCGATCATGGGTGCAAACAATTTCCAATTACGAATTATTATTTAATAATTATTTATTACGTTCCGTCACTCGTCCCGGTGCAGCCAGGCGCCCTTATAGCGCCAGTAGCGTTCGCGGCCGTGGCGGGCGTGGTGGGCGGCTTTGGCTGTGTTGTAGTAGTGGCGTTGGGGGTTTGGGGCGGCGACGGCGCTCGCCTGTGCTCCTCTGCTCCTTTGCTCCCCCGATCTCGCAACCTGGAAAGGTTGCGCCACGGGCTGGAAAGGTTGCGGTTTGGTTGGGTGGCCCGCTGCCGCAACCTGGAAAGGTTGCGCCACAGGCTGGGCGGGTTGCGGTTTGGTTGGGTGGCCCGCTGCCGCAACCTGGAAAGGTTGCGCCACAGGCTGGGCGGGTTGCGGTTTGGTTGGGTGGCCCGCTCCCGCAACCTGGAAAGGTTGCGCCACAAAAGGTTGCGCCGCAGCCGGAGGCGCCGCAGCCGGAGGCTCGCCGTTGCCCGTCATCCCGTTATGGAACAGGTCGGCGAGCGCCCGATTGAGGCGCTTCATGCGGCCGCGCGGCAGTACCGCGTGCGGGCCGGTGTATTCGTTGGGCAGTTGCC
>JAGOZU010000110.1 GCA_018058545.1 Promineifilum sp.
AGGCAAGGAACAATACGACCTGGAGCGCAGCGAGAACGACCACGGTAATTACAATGAAGCGTTTGGCGCGGGAAAATCGCTTGTCAATGATGTTGTCGATTGAGTCATCCATGCAGATCAGCGCCGCTTGTGTGGGGAGGAGCACTCCGGCGTATCATAAGGTTGACCGCATGATATCGCGATAACCTTACGACATATTTTACGATACCAATATTACTTTGGTACTATATCAGATCGCGTCAGTTAACCACTAATGAATTATCCAGAGGCTGTCACTCAATCATACTTGGCGATGCGTCGTCGCCTATCGACACCCATATCTAACTATTGCAGAGATATTCAGGGAGGTTCGTCAGTTGCTTACCTTTCGTCCTCCTCATAATCGTCATACCCGTCCTCGTTACCGGCTTCCAGTTCGTTAAAGAACTCATCCAGATCGATGCGATCGGAGCCGCCTGATCCCCCTCCGTCGTCGGCCCAATCGAAACGGATAGGCGCCGTGCGGACGACCTCCAGACTGGTTTCACATTCGGGACAGACGATGATCTGGCCCAATTCCGGCCGGCGCGGGAAGTAAATGCGCGAATCACATTCCAGGCAACGCGCCATGAGAGAGGTATCTTTGTCGGGCATATAATGCTCTCCTTTGCGTATGTAACCTTAGCTTGTCGGTGTGGCCGCTTCTTCCAGGCCATAGCGATGGACGGCCTCTTCCAGGATACGATTCACCAGTTGATTAAATGTCCATCCGTTGGCTTGAGCTTCCAGGGGCAGATCGGAATAGCCCGGATTCAAGCCGGGTAACGGATTGATCTCCAGGATATACGGCTTGTTGTTATCGTTGGCGTCCAGGCGAAAGTCAATCCGTCCGACATCGAACGAGCCGGTCACACGGAAAGTTGCCGCGGCCAGCCAATTAAGCTCTTCCACCAAATCCTCAGGCAGCGGCGCCGGGCAAAGATAATGGAAGGTGTGGACCAGCTCGGTCTTGATGCGACTGGTATAGACGCCTGCCTCCTCGGCGGGATAGCGGCTCATGTCCACTTCCAGCGGTGGGAAGAAGTGCAATCCGCGAGAGATGCGCGCCGCTTCATGATCGTCCGGCAACCGTCGCGCTACCGGCCAGGTCAAATTGCCGACCAATCCTATGGTGACTTCACGCCCCTCGATGAAGCGCTCGACCAGGATTGGCTGATCATACTTCTCAAACATGCGCCGCAGTTGCGTTCGCAACTGAGTTTCATTGTGGACGATCGATTCGGCCGATACGCCCATGCCCGTCCCTTCGCGGCTGGGTTTCACGAACAGCGGGAACTCCATATCGGAATCCAATGGTTCATGAGCGCGTTCAAAAGACTGGAATGTTGGGGTCGAGAGTTTGTGGTACCACAACACGCGCTTGGTCATCGGCTTGTCCAACGTTAACGATAACGTTAGAGGCCCCGAACCCGTATACGGCACGCGCAACATTTCCAGCATGGCCGGGATTTGCGCCTCGCGCGAGTCGCCGAAGTGACCTTCGCAGATATTGAAACAGATATCGGGCTTGAAACGGGGCAGGGTCTCAAAAAGCGTCAGATTGCCCTCAAGAAAGCCGGCTTGATGGCCGGCCGATTCCAGGGCAGTCACGATTGCCTCGATCGTTTCTTCAGAATCCAGGTCGTCCCACCGGTCTTCGGGCATTCCTGGCCAAGTGGGGGCGTTCTTTTGTAAATTTGCCAACACAGCTACGCGCATGATCCCTCGCATTCTCTATTGCGTTTGAGCCGCCGGCTGTCCGTATCGGCCGCGATGGTTTTGTCGCGAATGTAATTGTAGCGCAACCATTGAAAATTTCACGCGCTAGAATCAACTAACCGGCGGAAAATCGGCAACAAAAAAGCGCGTCCAAGCGCGCTTTTGTTGTCGATTTGGTGAATCAGAGACTGTTCGCCTCAATTTGCCTTAGGGCCGATGTAATGCCTCAGCATCCCTTGCAGTTCACGAATGTCCAGAGGTTTCGGCAGGTATTCGTCGCAGCCCGCCTCCAGGCATCGTTCGCGATCCCCCACCAGTACGTTGGCCGTCGTCGCGATCAACGGGATCTCCGCCAGCGCTTTGTCCGCCTTGAGCAAGCGCGCCAACTCCAACCCATTCAGACCGGGAATGTTGATATCCAGCAGAATCAGGTCCGGCTTCTCATGACGCGCCATATCCAGGGCCATCACGCCGTCGGTCGCTCCCATAAACTCATGCCGCTCACCCTCCACGATCCGGGAAACGAGCCGCATATTGCTGTCATTATCTTCAACGCACAGGATTCGCTTACGCGCCATCCACAATCTCCTTCATTGGATTGTATTCGATTAGACCACAGACTTCTTACGTCCCATATTACAACGTGTGGATTCAGTTGCCGAAATTGATGTTCCCTTAGCCTCGTTGACAGGAATGGCGACAGTGATCATCCGTGAAGGTTCGCGCCATTTACGCTCTGCTCTTCACCCGCAAGCGCCAACGGTATTGTAAACTGGAACAGACTTCCTTGCCCGACCTCGCTTTCCACCCAGATGCGGCCGCCATGTAGCTCCACCAGGCTCTTGCAAATCGACAAACCCAAGCCAGTTCCGCTGACTGATTCCCGTTGTCCGGCGCCGATCTGGCTGAAACGGTCAAAAATCCGTGGCAGATCTTCCGCGCTAATGCCGATCCCTGTGTCGCCTACGCCGAATACCATCTCGTCCTTGCCCGTGTTGATGGAGACGGTTAAGCCGCCATGGTCGGTAAACTTAACTGCGTTGCCGATGATATTCCATAGCACCTGTCGCAGGCGCGTGCGATCGGCCGTTAGCAGCCCCACGTCGCCGGCCATGTCCAGTTGCACGGTCAACCCCTTTTGTTCTGCCAGCGGGCCGGCGGTGAGGGTCAACTCCGTAGCCATCCGCCGCACATCAAATGTCTCGAATGATAACTCCAGCCTCCCCGCCTCGATCTTGGACATATCCAGGATATCGCCAATGATATCTCGCAGGTGATAGCCGCTGCTTCGAATAAGCTGGAGGTCCTCGATCATCCGCTCCGTCAGTTCACCGTCCAATCCCAGCAGCAATACATCGGCAAACCCGATGATCGAGTTCAGCGGCGTGCGCAATTCATGGCTCATCCTCGCCAGGAATTCCGTTTTCAGGCGATCGACCTCGCGTAACCTTTCGGCCATGGCCAATTGCTCACCGAAGTAGTGGGCGTTCTGGGTGGCCACCGCCAACTGGGAGGCCAGAATCTGGTACACCTGTGTGTCTTCCTGCCGGAAGTGGCCGACGTCGGCCGATTGCACGTCCAGCACGCCCAGCAGTCTGTCGCCTATGATCAGCGGAATGGCCATCTCCGAGCGCGTATGCGGCAATAGCAGATGGGGCAGGAAGTCGGTTGATCGGCGGGTATCCTCCACCAGGACGACCTCCCGCTCGCGCGCTGCACGAGCCACGATCGAGCGCGCCCCAACGGGGATTCGTCGCCCTTCCCGCACCATCTGACGACCGATCTCGCCTGCTCCCGCCCGCAGCAGCAACATGCTTTTATCTTCGTTCAGCAGATAGATATGGGTGTGGTATAGCCCAAAATGATCCTTGGTGAGATCGGCCGCCGCTGTCAGCAGGCGATCGGCATCCAGCATGGCCGCGGCCGCCAGGCTCACGTCCGACACTGCGCGCAATTCACCGGCCAGACGTGCCTGACCGGCCAGCGCTGTCTCGGTGCGGGCCAGCGCCGCCTGTTGGGCCAGGGCCGATCGCCGCCCGGCCACCGTTGCCGCCAGAGGTTCGTGCAATCGTTCCAGCACGAAAGCCTCGTCCGTGGTCACTGGATGCGGGTTTGGCCAGCCCAGACTGAGCACGCCTTGCCATTCGCCGCCGCTCCACAAGGGCATCACGACCAGCGATTCCCAGCCCTCCTTGCGTAGCTGCGATCGCATGCCGGCGTTCAGTCGGGTGTCCAACTCAACATTTTCGATAATCAGCAGATCTCTTGGCTGTGTGATCCACAAAGTGCCCAATGAGAGCATACCGATCGGTTGCGCTTCTCCTTCAGCCTTTTCGCTCGGCTGCTCTCCGCGTATCTGTCCGACCGGCTCAGCCCGTAGCGTGCCATCCGCCTTTGAAGACAGGTAGGCCAGGGATGGCTCCGGCGGTTCGCTCCAAAACGATCCCTCGACTATGGCCTTCAATATCCCGAGTTCCGTCGTGGCCAGGGAGAGATCCCCCTCGATAGCCGACAGGCTTTCCATCTGCCGCGAGCGTGCCCGCACCTGGTCCAACAATTGCTGGTTCGACAGTGTCACCGCGAGCTGTGTCGCCATCGAACGCAGAATTTGCAGGTCGTGGTCGGTGAATTCGCGCGGCTTCTGCCAGGCCACTTCCAGGATGCCCACCCAACTATCGCGCACGCGCAACGGCAACGACACCGCCGATCGGATGCCCAGCGACTCGTAGATTACCAGCAGCATCCCGTCCACTCGCCCGTCCGAGCCAACGTCCTCGATCAGGATCGGCTCATTATCCTCTGCGTCACGGCCCGTGGCGATGCTTAAGTCCGGCAAGTGGAAGCGATGCCCCGGCCCATAAGTTTGACTGATGTCGCCTATCGACTGCTTGGCCCAAGTTGAGGTCACGGTGGACCAGCGTGGCCGGCCGTCGTCGTCCGCTTCCACCACGGAGAGCGCTATCATCGATGGCCTCTCGACAAGTTTCGACCGCACGACGGCCGTCACGATGTCTTCTGAGTCTTGGGCTGCATTAAGCGCTGAACTCAACGCAAACAATCGCTCGGCGTCACGTCGCGCTTCCTCGGCCTGGCTCAATAGTTGGGCGCGCTGGATGGCTGTGGCCGCCTGAGAGACGATGGTCTCGGCCAACCGCAGTTGGTCATCAGTCAACTCGATGCCTTCTTCCACCACATCCAGCCCCACCGTGCCTATGACGTCGTTTTCGACGATCAGCGGCAAAATGACAATCGTCTTGACCCCGCGTTGTCGCAGAACCTCGTGTGCGGAAGCCGTCAGGGGGTTTGTGGTCGCATCGTAAACCAGCACCGATCTCCGCTCGTTGAGCGCTATCTGCGTGGCCGGATTATTGTCCACCGGGATCATGAAACCGACCGCGCTACCTGTGTTCAGCCGCCCTGAACGGTCGGCCACTACCGTCAGATCGGTGCGTTCTTCGTTCAGAATGGCCACCCCAACCTGTTTGATGCCGGTGGCCATCGCCAGTTGATCGCAGATGAGTTGCAGGCTCGAACGCAGGTCGGTGGAGGCGGCGACGGTTGTCACAACCCGGTTGAGCATAACCAGTTCGTTCTCGCGTCGCTGGGCCTCGGCGAGCGCTGTTTCCGCCTGCTGCGTCAGCCGCAGATTTTCCAGATGTGCTCCCAGTTGCCCGGCCACGGCTGATGTCAGTTCCCGCGCCCGCTCCGACTCGGCTGATGTTCGAGGATAGGTTTGCGGGTCTATCCCGATTTCCAGATGGCCGATGGTTGTGCCGCGCACATCGATAGTCTGACGCAGGGTCTCGGCCGCGCCGGTCGCGGTGCCTAATGACAGGCCCGATGGCTGCCCGTCTATGAACCGATTCCATCCCTGGCGGGTCAGTCTTTCTGTTTGACGGGCCAGTTGCTCCCGTGTTGTGGTGACCTCATTGAACAGACGCGCGTTCTCCACGGCCGTCGCCAGCTGGTCAGCCAACACGGTGTAGGCCGGCAGGCTTTGCGTTCCCAGGTGGCCGGGGATGCGACTTTGCAGATTCAGGGTACCGATGACCCTTTCCTCGGCCAGCATTGGAATCGCCATTTCCGATTGAGTTTCCGGCAGCAGGGGATTCGGTAAAAACATGGTGTTCTGTCGGGCATAGGACACTACCACCGGCTCCCGACCGGCGGCCGCCGTGCCGTTGATGGAGCCGGGACCGACCGTTAGCCGGTGTCGCTTGCGCAGAAGTTCCGCCCCAGCCTCGCCCGTGCCCGCGCGCAGAACCAGTTCGCTGGTAGCTTCATTAATGAGGTAGACCTGCACATGGTACAAACCGAAGCGTTCGCGAATGAGTTCGGTCGCGTCCTTGAGCAATGAGTCGAGGTCCTGGATGCGAGCGATCTGTCGCCCCACGTCGGCCGCCAGTGCCAGAGCCGCCGTCCGTTCTTCCAGTTGAGCCTGTAGTGTTTCGCGAGTCTGCGCCAACTCGGCGCGAGCGACATTTGCTTCATGCCTGGCGATTGCTCGCCAGCGCCAGGCCATCAACAGCGCGGCCAGCATTCCGGCGACCAGGATGATTAGAATAGCCGCCCCGATCGTTGACATCCCCAATGGAAGTTCCGGCTGGAATACCCGATTCACGGCGGAGATATGCCGGATGGTCTCAATGATCACGGCCGTTCTCTCCCCCACCGTCCAGCCGGACGGCCGCATCGCGCGTTCCCAGTGCCCGTGACAGTTCCGACAGGGCAACCCGCATCGCCGCGTCGATATCGGTCGTTTGGGCGATCTTGCGGTTGATGGCATTAATCGTCGCCGACTGTTCCGCCTCGCGCCGGATCTGGGCCAGCAATCGGGCATTGCGCAAGGCGACCGCCATTTGCCCGGCAATGGTCTGCAAGAGCTGTGAGTCTTCTTCACCCAGGCCGCCCACCTGATTGTCCTGAGCATCCAGCACGCCAAGCACCTCGTCGCCGTAGATGATAGGGACGGCCAACTCGGCGCGAGTTTCGGGCAATAAGCGATTGGGCAGCCAGTCGGCGTGTTGGCTCACGTCGGGCACGACCACCGGCATACTTGTCGAGAAGGCACGACCGACAAGCCCTTGATCCGGCAAAAGCGAGTGGCCCATCACCAGCATGGCCTGTCCTGCCTCGCCTGTGCCGCCCACCATTCGCAACGCGCCGGCCTCCTCATCCCATAAATAGATATGAACGTGATAATAGGAAAAGGCCACCCGCAATTGCTCCACCACCTCGCGCACCAGACGGGACTGATCCAGAATGGTGGAAAGCTGGCGGCTGACGGCGGTGCTGGTTTCCAGGGCGCGGGTGCGCTCGGCCACGCGTAATTCCAGTTGAGCGCGATCGATCTCCAGCTCGCGTGTCAGACTGCGGGACATTTCCAACAGCGTCCGGTTATCCCGGCGCGTCGCCGTCAGGGCCACGATGAGTAGCCCGGCGGTCATGAGCACGCTTAGGATCAGGTAGCCCAGCGTGTATATATCGCGCTCAAACGACGGCGTCTGAGTCGGCGGCACCAGCAACAGGGCGACCACGCCTATCGCAATCAGGCTTAGCGTCGTTCGGATCGGCAAGAACAGGGCGGTGTAGGCGGCATAGGCGACGAGGAAGAAGCCCACCACCGGCGAAAGACCGCTCAGCCGCAGATCGAATAGCGCCAGCCCCAGATAGACGGCCGTCATGGCGATGGCGCGGACCGTGTACGGTATATTGCGCAACAAGGCCACGCCCAACGCAACAAGATAGAGGATGATATAGGCGACTACTAGCGGCCGATTGGTCGCGCCTTCCTTTAATAAAATTGTCAGAATTGGCGCGAGAGCCAGGAAGAACAGGATCGCCATGCCCAGCGACACAAGATTCAGCGTGCGCTCGCGCGTGTTATGGGCGGCTATCGTCACGTCAACCCGACCCGCATGGGGGATCGTCTCGCCCAATTCAGGCACAAGGTCCAACAGGTTCAACCGGAGCCAGCCCCAGGCGAAGAGCACGGCGCTGAAGGCAAAGGACGGAACAGTTAGATCGATCAGGAGCGGTGCGCCGAGGGCGAGGGCCACCTGATAGACCGCGTTACCCACGAGAGGCATGACCGCGCCGGCGACCATGATGAAGGCCAGCTGCCGCTGCGCCCCCTCGGTTTTGCGCCATTCACGGAACATCAGGGCCGTGGCGATGAGCACAAGCAGGTAGGAATAGACAACATGGATGAAATAGGCCACCCCTCGGCTGGCGCTAAAGGCCACAAAACCGCCGATCTCCTGCACGCCCGGATTGACATAAACAAGATTATGTGTCGGTGTCGTCCAGACCAATATGATCATGATCACCGGGTAGATGGACAGAAGCGTCACCGTCCACCAGGTTACCAGCCGGGAGTACCCGGCATAGAGCAGGGCAAACAGCAGCCAGGTGACCGGGATGAAGACGATGCTGATCCATTCGAGCTTGACCCACAGAAGCATATCGTTGGGGTCGGTGGTGGCCAGTTCAACCGCGTAGGTGTAGCACCACCAGGCGGTCAGGGCGATGAGCGTCGTGAACACGCCCGCTCCCGGAGTGCCCCGCCCTCGCCGCCACGTGTAGACGGCCAGCAACGTCAGCACCACGGCCGCCCCGATAATCGGCATCAATAATGGTGTGAATTGCAAACCGGATCCGTCCATTAGGCTTATCCTGCCAATCGCCCGTTGAAGGGTAGTTTATCTTGCGCCGAATAAATTCATGCTGTCTACGTCCGCTCCCGTTCCAACCGCACCCGCAACAGTTCATTTACTACCGTTGGGTTGGCCCGACCTTTGGTCTCGCGCATCACCTGGCCCACGAACCAGCCTAACAGGCTTTCCTTGCCGCCCAGATAGTTTGCCACGGGGCCGGGGTTAGCGCGGACGACCGCATCGACGACGTTCGCCAGGGCAGCCTCGTCGGAGATTTGGGCCAGCCCGCGCGTCTCAATGATCGCCACCGGGTCGCGACCGCTGTCCATCATCTCCGCCAATACCTCGCGGGCCGTCGTCTGGTTGATCGCCCCTCGCTCCATCTGATCCACCAGGGCCACCAGCGCTGCCGGTGCCACGAGGATCCCATCGATCGACCGGCCGCGTTCATTCATTAGCCGGAACAGGTCGTTGAGAATCCAGTTAGCCAGCGTCTTGGGAGATACTCCTTTTCCGGCCGCGGTCACGGCCGCGTCGAACCATTCCGCCACTCCCCGATCTTCGGCCAAAGCGGCCGCCTCGTAGGCCGATAGCCCGAAGACGGCTTCATAGCGCATCTCCTTTACCTGGGGCAGTTCCGGCTGGGCGGCTCTCGCCGACTCGATCCAGTCGGCATCGATATAGAGCGGCGGTAAATCCGGCTCGGTGAAGTATCGGTAATCCTCGGCTTCTTCCTTGGCGCGCTGGCTGAAGGTCTCGCGGCGCGTATCGTGCCAGCCACGGGTCTCCTGAATCACGCGGCCGCCGCTGTCGAGGATCGCCGCTTGCCGGCCCAGTTCGAAATCTGTTCCGTCGGCCAGAGCGCGAAAGCTGTTCAGATTCTTGAGTTCGACGCGCCGGCCGAATGCCTCGCTGCCTCGTGGCCGGATGCTGATGTTTGGCTCGATGCGCAAGACGCCCTTCTCCATGTCGCCGGTGTTGACGCCCAGATAGCGCAAAATCTGGCGGATGCGCATGGCGTAGGCTCGCGCTTCCTCGCCCGAACGGATGTCGGGTTCGGAGACGATCTCCAGCAAGGGCACCCCGGAGCGGTTATAGTCGACCAGCGAGCCGTCGCTCTGATGCGTCAGCTTGCCGGTGTCTTCCTCCATATGGACACGGCGGATGCCGATCCGTTTCGTCGTCCCGTCGGCCAGCACGATATCGAGATAGCCGTTCAGGCCGATGGGTAACTCATACTGGCTGATCTGGTAACCTTTCGGCAGGTCGGGATAAAAGTAATTTTTGCGGGCGAAGATATTGTGCGGCTGGATTTTGCAGTTGAGCGCCAACGCCACCCGCATCGCGAAATTTACGGCGCGATGATTGAGAACCGGCAGCATCCCCGGCATTCCCAGACAGATGGGGCAGACAGCTGTGTTGGGGGCCGCCTCCACGCTATCGACCACCCGGCAGCCGCAGAACATCTTCGACTGCGTCATCAGTTCAGCGTGGATCTCCAGGCCGATGACGGGTTCGTACTTCTGAAGCATCAGGCCGCACCTCCCCGCACCACGGCCGGCTCCGGGCGCGGACGTGTCCGCTCATAGGCGTGGGCCACGTTCAGAATGAGCGATTCCTGCAAGGCGTCGCCGATCAGCTGAAGGCCGATCGGCAATCCCTTGCTATCGAAGCCGCAGGGCACGGACAGGCCACACCCCGTACTCAGATTGAGCGAAAGAGTCAGTACATCGATCAGATACATGGATAGCGGATCATCGATATGCTCGCCGATCCTGAACGCGGTGGTGGGG
>JAGOZU010000039.1:0-4306 GCA_018058545.1 Promineifilum sp.
GGGGAGCGGGGGTGAAGGGGGGCAGGGGAGACCAGGGCAGCGTCACCTGTGACTCGATGAATAACGTCGCGCCAAGGAAGTTGCCGGACATGTTATATTTGACCCGGACGGGTTCCGACAGGCGCGGCAAGACCATTTCCACGATGAGCCGCGTCAGGGCGTCAATCTGGGCGGCCGTCGCCACCCCGGCCAACGACTCCCTTATCGCCGCGAGATCGCCGGTCATCTCGGCAAATCCGGCCAGCAGGCGGGCGCTTGCCTCCTGGTCCGCCTCCTGCAGGCGCAACATCTGCTGCTGCCAGGTGTGCTGCCGGGTCAGGGCGCGCAAGAGGTCCTTTTGTCCGGTGACCAGATCGTCCAGCCGGTCCAGCGGCAGCAGGGCGGCCATCTCCGCGGCGACCGCCTCGTCGGTCATCTTCTCGCCGCCCTCGGCCACCTTCTTCAGCAGGCCGCTGATGGCCCCGACGTTGAGCAGCTCCTTCAGGACGAGCAGGTCGGGCGGCAACAGGTCAGGCCGGACGGCGGCGACGACCGACAACGCGGCCGACGCCAGCACAGCGACCTTGGCCTGCCGCTTCAGGGTCATCGCCCGCAGCACGCGATCGGCCGCGAGCCGCATCGTCATGTCAAGATCGAACTTGTCGCCCGTCGCATCAGTCACGCCAACCCTCCCAATTCGTCATTCGTCATTCGTCATTCGTCACCCGTCATCTGCATGGCTGCGTTGCCTCCATCTCAATTGTAAACCGGACGATAATGCGCTGATAGTATATCGTAAATGAGGGGGGCGAGGAATTGCCCGGGAGCGTGCGATTGGGCGGGATCAGCACACGGAGGTGGATTTGACCCCGCCGGAATCCGCCGGGGGTAATCGGCAAACATACAACATCCATCCGCTTGCACGGCCGCTTCGGCCGTATATCCTATAGGCATGCCCACCGACGGCACCCGCTACATCGGCGAGATCATCACCGTGGCCTTCGACCGGCCGCCGCTGTTCAGCAAGCGGCCGCATTGCCCCGACCGCTTCGAGTGGGGCGGGGAGGTGTTCGAGATCGTCGAGGTGCTGGCCCAGCGGGTGGACTTCGGGCGGCGCGGCCGCATGTCGATGAACATGCAGCCCGAACACGCGGCGCGGGCCGCCCAGCGCGGGTCGTGGGGTGTCGGCCGCTACTTTTTCACCGTGCGCACCGCCGGCGGCCGCGCCTTCGAGCTGTACTACGACCGCGCCCCCAAGGGCAGCGACCACCCCGAAGGGACATGGTTCCTGCGCTATGAGATCGTCGACTAGAGCAAACAGGGTCAGGTAACCGGACAGGGAGGCAGCGGGCTTCCATGAAGATGGTTGCCCGGTTGCCTGACCCCTACCGCTTGATTAATCTGCTATTATCCAAATCATCGACTAGAGCGGGCTGCTATTGCACGTACGCAAACAGGGTCAGGCAACCGGGAAGGGAGACCGCGCGTTTCCCTGGAGATGGTGGCCAGGCTGCCTGACCCCTGCCGCTTGATTAATCTGCTGTTATCCAACAGCAAGAGAGGTACACGATGAGACTGGCGATTGGATCCGATGATCACACCCATGTGACCGACGCCGTGGCCGCCGAACTGCGGCGGCGCGGCCACGAGCTGGTGCTCGACCTGACCGGCAGCGATGGCGAGGCGGCCGACCCGGCCGACCGAACATGGCCGGCCGTGGGGCGGGCGGTGGGGGAGGCGGTGGCCGGCGGCGCGGCCGATGAGGGCATCCTCTTTTGCTGGACGGGGACGGGCGTCAGCATCGCCGCCAACAAGGTGCGGGGGGTGCGGGCGGCCCTGTGCGACGACGCCGAGACGGCTCGCGGCGCGCGGCTGTGGAACGACGCCAACGTGCTGTGCCTCTCCCTGCGCCGGACGAGCGAGGCGATGGCCCTCGAAATAATAGAAGCGTGGTTCAATACATCGTTCATCCCCAACGAGGGGGATAATGCCTGCCTGGCGCAACTGGCCGAAGCTGAATGAAGTCCGGCCGGGCGGATTTGCCGCCTGAAACCGGGCGATCTGCCCTATCGGCCGCCAATGGGCATGTTCCGGCCGGGGGAGGCGGGGCATCAGGCGGTTTCCACGCCCTATTGAGCGTGGATTGAATATATTATGAGCTACTCGTAATTAATTCATGGTCGATCAGATGTTCGTTTCGCATAGCCTACCGAAATAATGACGAATGGCGAATGACGAATGACGAATAAAGACCTGTGGCACATGGTGTGGCACAAGCTGTCAGCTGTGGCACAAGCTGTCAGCTGTGGCACAAGCTGTCAGCTGTGGCACAAGCTTTAGCTTGCGGGCCGCAACCGAAGAGGGCGAGGCAGCAGCGAATGACACTTTCTCGCACACCGATGATGATTTCGCCGCCGCTTCGCCCCTTCACAGATCGGGTGCGATGAGAATCGCAGGGGCCAGACAACCGGGACGGCCGTGGGTGGAAACCTCACGGCTGCCTCTCCCGGTTGCCTGGCCCTTATGGGTTCACAACCTGACAGGGTGTGCTACAGGTTGTGGGACAGGGTGTGGGACAGGGTGTGCTACTGCTCGCTTTTCATGATGCTGTCGTTCTCCGGCGCGGCCGACTGGGGCGGGGCGGCCTCGTCGTCGGCTGCCACTGCCGTTGCCGAGAGGGCCACGTCATCGATGAACCAGTTGCTGTTGAGGGAGCTGTCCGTGACGACGACGAACTTGAGGGTCACAGTTTGCCCGACGTAGGCCCCCAGGTTGAGGGTCACTTTTCGCCACCCGTTCGTGTTGGCGGTCTGGCACAATTTTGTCTCCAGGACTTTGCTATTGTTCACCAGCACCCGAGCGACATCGTTGCCACAATTATTCTCGTGAGCGATCCAGTGGTAGAAGGTCAGGACCTTGGCGGCGGCCTGGATCGTGACCGGCTGGCTGAGGGTTGAAGTATCGTTGTAGGCGCCACCCAGCCAGGCGGCCCATGTTCCGCTGTGGGGAGTCACATTTCCGGGAAAACTGTCCACGATGAGTCGCCAGTTACCCGTCGAGCTTTCAGCCCAGCCCACGCCCGGCCCGGCCTCGAAATTACCGTTGACCAGCGTGTAGACCGGGCTTGGATTAAGGATGACGGGGAAAAAGACCTTGTTATTGCCCACAGGCGGCGGGGCGATGTAGCCGTTGATCCAGCCGATGTAGCGCGACACGCGGGCGTAGACGCCAAGGTAATTTTTGTCGGGATTGGCGCAGCCGACGCCCCAGCTGACGACGCCGGCCAGCTGCCACGTGCCGCCGTTGTTATAGACCAGCGGGCCGCCGCTGTCCCCCTGGCAGGAGTCCTTGCCGGTGGCTCCGGCGCACAACATGTTGTCGGTGATCTCGCCCGGTTCATTGTAATACATTTTGCAGTTGGCGTTGGTGGCTACTGGCACCACGACCTCATGCAGCTTGGTGGGGTAATCGTTGCCGCCGGGAGGGTTGGCGGCGCGATTGCCCCAGCCGGTCACGGTCACGTTCTTGCCCGCCAGGGCGCCCACATTGTCCGGCACCAGTTTGGCGTACTTGATGGGCAGCGTCCCGCCCGAGGCGTTCCGCTCGGCGATGGGCGACGCCAGTTTGAGCAGGGCGATGTCGTTGTCGAAAGTACTCGGGTTCCAGCCGGGATGTTTGATGATCTGCGAGATGGTCCGGCGCTGGAAGTTGGGATTGGGGGTGCCCAGGTTATGGATGCCGGCCACGACGTCGAAGTAGGCGGTGGTTCTGCCCTCAACACAATGGGCGGCCGTGACGACCCAGTCGGCGGCGACGATCGTCCCGCCGCAAAATTGTCCATTATAGAGATCAGCTCCATTTGCCTTCTTCACCAGGGCGACCTGCCAGGGCCATTCGCCGGGGTCGGCCTCCTGCCCGCCGACGATCTCGGGCGAGTTGATGTCCTGGGCCGGGGCGGCACCGACGGCCAGCAGGAGGATCAGCATGGCTGCCGTCAGGGCGACCAGGCGGGACAAGCGTGTTCCACGTTCGCGATGAGACATGTAATGCTCCTTGATTTTACCGATCGAGGTTTGGCGGACTCCCCAAATTCCCCTAATGGGGGCATTATAGGGGATAGTCGGCGACGATGTCAAGCGCCCTGGCCTTCTGAGACCTGGCAGGTTGGCGGACAGTAGTCCGCTCGAAACCTGTCAATTCTGTGGCGCATGCTTTAGCTTGCGGGAGGCTCGCAACCGGACAGATTGTGGCGCATGCTTTAGCTTGCGGGAGCCTTGCAACCGGACAGATTGTGGCGCATGCTTTAGCTTGCGGGAGGCTCGCAACC
>JAGOZU010000039.1:4406-28543 GCA_018058545.1 Promineifilum sp.
CCGGACAGATTGTGGCGCATGCTTTAGCTTGCGGGAGGCTCGCAACCGGACAGATTGTGGCGCATGCTTTAGCTTGCGGGAGGCTTGCAACCGGACAGATTGTGGCGCATGCTTTAGCTTGCGGGAGCCTTGCAACCGGACAGATTGTGGCGCATGCTTTAGCTTGCGGGAGGCTTGCAACCGGACAGATTGTGGCGCATGCTTTAGCTTGCGGGAGGCTCGCAACCGGACAGATTGTGGCGCATGCTTTAGCTTGCGGGAGGCTCGCAACCGGACAGATTGTGGCGCATGCTTTAGCTTGCGGGAGGCTTGCAACCGGACAGATTGTGGCGCATGCTTTAGCTTGCGGGAGCCTTGCAACCGGACAGATTGTGGCGCATGCTTTAGCTTGCGGGAGGCTTGCAACCGGACAGATTGTGGCGCATGCTTTAGCTTGCGGGAGGCTCGCAACCGGACAGATTGTGGCGCATGCTTTAGCTTGCGGGAGGCTCGCAACCGGACAGGTTGCGCCACAGTTGGTTGCCTGGTCCTTCTGCGCTCAACATTGTTCCATGCTATAATGCGGCTACCTCGCAACCATCGCGGGCGTTCGCGCACGTTCATATGGAGAGACCCATGCCCGACCAACCCATCCACGCCGTGACCGGAGCGTTCGGCTACTCCGGCAAATACATCACCCGCCGCCTGCTGGCCGAAGGGCGGACGGTCATCACGCTGACCAACTCCCCCGACCGGGCCAACGAGTTCGGCGGCCGCGTCGTGGCCCACCCGTTCAACTTCGAGCAGCCGGACGAGCTGGCCCACTCACTGGCCGGAGTGGAGACGCTCTACAATACCTATTGGGTGCGCTTCAACCATCCGCTCTTTCGCCACGCCGACGCGGTGCGCAACACGCTGATCCTGTTCGAAGCCGCCCGGAAAGCCGGGGTGCAGCGCTTCGTCCACGTCAGCATCACCAACCCGTCGCTATCTTCGCCCCTCGAATATTTCAGCGGCAAGGCCGTTTTGGAGCAGGCGCTGATTGAGTCCGGCCTGTCGTGGGCCATCCTGCGGCCGACGGTGCTGTTTGGCGAGGAAGGCATCCTCATCAACAACATCGCCTGGATGCTGCGGCGGCTGCCGGTGTTTGGCGTATTTGGCGACGGCGGCTACAAGCTGCAACCGATCCACGTCGATGATTTGGCCGCGCTGGCCGTGGAATGGGGGAAGTCGCGCGAGGACGTCACCCTCAACGCCATCGGGCCGGAGACTTTCACCTATCGCGAGCTGGTGGAGGCGATCGGGGCCATCATCGGCGTGCGGCGGCCGATCGTCGGCGTGCCCCCGGCCCTCGGCTATTGGGCGGGGTGGCTGGTGGGCCGGGTGATGGGCGATGTGACCATCACCCGCGACGAGATCGAGGGGCTGATGGCCAACCTGCTCTACGTGGAGACGCCTCCCACCGGCGTGACCCGGCTGACCGAGTGGGCCGCGGCCCACGCCGACACCCTCGGCCGTCACTACGCCAATGAGCTGGCGCGCCGGGTCGACCGCGTGGAAGCGTATTGAGACGAACCAGCCGGCGGGACCGGGAATCAGAACATGCGGCCGCGCCGGTTCCAGATGACCAGCAGCATCAGAATGCCCAGCGTCAGCGGCACCAGCACGAATAATGGGGCGAAGAGTTCCGGGTTCATTTCAAATTTAGCGCGGCCGATAGGCCCACACGTTGTCGATCTGCTCTCGCTCGAACTTCTCGCGCACGGGCGAGCCGCGGCGGGACAGGTCCTTGGCGAACTGGTCGATCATGCTGCCGGCGATCCACTCCGGGGTGCGATAGAACAACCCCTGATGGGCGATGGCCACCAGCTCGCCGCCGCGCGGGTCGGCCAGCAGCGCCTCGACAATGGCCGCGCGGGTGACATAGGCGCCGCCGGCCGTCGTCCGGTCGCGGATGATACCGGCAATCAGCCCGGCCGTCTCGTCGATGGGGAAGGCGGCGGGGGGTTTGGGGGCGCGGGTGCGGGTGGTCTTGGCGGCCGTTTTCTGGGCGGCGGCGGCGGTCGCTTCGGCCTCGGCCCGCTCGTTCTCCCAATGGATCTGCAGCGCGGCCAGCAGGTGTCGTCGGGTCTCGCCGCTGTCATACTGGACGGTGGCCCACATCCCGTCGATGGATAAAATCTCGTAGTCACCGGTTGAATTCCGGTAGCGCCGGCCTACTTCGATGGTGGTGTCGGTCATAGTTTTCTCTCTCCGCATTGGTTCAATGGCGCGTCGCCGCCCCCTGCGACGACACATGCAGCTTGCTCGCTGGGCTTGGGGAAGATTAAGTCGCGTACCTGTATAGTATACCTCAAAACGGAGAATTTTACGAGGGGTCGCAGAAGTTGTGGCGCGAGCTGTTGCCTGTGGCGCATGCTTTAGCTTGCGGGCCAAACAGGAGAATGACGACCGTAAATGACGAATGACGAATCAGGAGCAAGCCACAGCCTGTGGCGCATGCTTTAGCTTGCGGGCCAAACAGGAGAATGACGACCGTAAATGACGAATGACGAATCAGGAGCAAGCCACGGCCTGTGGCGCATGCTTTAGCTTGCGGACCGGCCGAAGCCGTAAAGGGCGAGATTCGCCGTCAGTTGTCCCGTCCGTACCCCCTAGGCTCGGAATTAACTGATTTTATTGATCAAACTGCATAACGGTTGATGTTCAGGCAAGCTCCAGTGTCACCTGTCGACCAGCCCGGGCTTCGAGCGTGATCAGCATTTCCAGACTGAATTTTTCCCATTTGCCACGAACCAGGTCTGATACGCGCGATTGGGCTATACCGAATTGTTCCGCTGCCTGCATTTGCGTCATGCCGCTGGTCTCGATGTACTCACGGAGATCGTTCATGAGTTTGGCCCGCATTTCCAGAATAGCGGCCTCACCGGGGTCAAACCCAAGATCCATGAAGATATTGCCGGTTGATTCCTGAATGGTTTCAGTCATGTCATCACTCCTCAATCCGGCGGAAACGTTGCCGGGCTAATTCTATGTCTTCTCGATGTGTCTTTTGTGATTTCTTGCGGAAGGCGTGCAGTACATAGATCGTATCGGCATATTTGGCCACAAAGATTACCCGCCATTCCCCCAACACGTGGATGCGAATTTCACGCACCCCTGGCCCTATCGTCGGCATTGGTTTCCAGTCTGATGGATCGAGGCCACGTTGGATAGCATATAGCTCAAAACCGGCATGCCGGCGGGCCTCGGTCGGAAAGTTGCGTAAGTCGTCCAAACTCGAGCCGACGAATTTCAATGACTTCACCCGCCGGATTATATAAGTATTGTGATAATTCGTCAAAGGGTTGGTAGCTTTTCTAATTGTGATGGTATTGGTGACAATACCCATCCCCTCTATCGACAAACCCCCTACCGGCATTGTATAATAAGGATAATGCACAACGCATAAACCTTATACAAGACGACCGATTCGCGTCACAACTTGGTCCGAGCAAAGCCTGATTTCCAGTAAGTCAGGCTTTTTTGTTAATAACCCATTTCCCACGCCTATTCGGATGCGTTCCCGCCGAACCCGCCGAGCCAGGAGAGCAAACTATGAACAGCCAGGATTTCATTAAACTCGACGAGCAATATGCCGCCCATACCTATAACCCCATCGAGGTCGTCATCGAGCGGGGCGAGGGCGTATGGGTCTACGATGTCGAGGGCAAGCGTTACCTCGATTGCCTGTCAGCCTATTCGGCCGTCAATCAGGGCCACTGCCACCCGCGCATCATGGAGGCGGCCGTCGACCAGATGAAGCGCGTCACCCTCACCTCGCGCGCCTTCTATAACGACCAGATGGGGCCGTTTCTGCGCCAGTTGTGCGAGCTGACCGGCTACGAGATGGCCGTGCCCATGAACACCGGGGCCGAGGCGGTCGAGACGGCCATCAAGATCGCCCGCAAGTGGGGCTATCAGGTGAAGGGCGTGCCCGACAACCAGGCCGAGATCATCGCCTGCGTGGGCAACTTCGCCGGCCGCACCACCACCATCATCAGCTTCACCAGCGAAGAGCAGTACAAGCAAGACTTCGGCCCGCTGACCCCCGGCTTCAAGCTGGTGCCCTATGGCGACGCCGATGCCCTGGCCGCGGCCATCACCCCCAACACGGTCGCCTTCATCGTCGAGCCGATCCAGGGGGAGGGCGGCGTCAACGTTCCGCCCGCGGGCTATCTGAAGCGCGTGGCCGAGATCTGCAAGGCGGCCAATGTTCTGTTCATGGCCGACGAGATTCAGACCGGCCTGGGCCGCACCGGCACGCTGCTGTGCTCCGACCATGAAGGGGTGCGCCCCGACATCGTGACGCTGGGCAAGGCGCTCAGCGGCGGCTTCTATCCCGTCTCGGCCGTGCTGGCCGACGAAGCCATCCTGGGCCTCTTCCGTCCCGGCGACCACGGCAGCACCTTTGGCGGCAACCCGCTGGGCGCGGCCGTGGCCCGCGCCGCCCTCGACGTGCTGGTCGAGGAGAAACTCGTCAGCCGCTCGCGCGAGATGGGCGAGTACTTCATGGGCCGCCTGCGTCGCATCGAGAGCGACATCATCAAGGAAGTGCGCGGCAAGGGGCTGCTCATCGGCGTCGAGCTGACCGTGGGGGCGCGCCCCTATTGCGACGCCCTGCGCGACGAGGGCATCCTGTGCAAGGACACCCACCACACCGTCGCCCGCTTCGCTCCGCCGCTGGTCATCTCCCGCGAGGAGATCGACTGGGCCGTGGATCGCATTGAGGCTGTGCTGAGCAACGGGCACGGGGGGTGAGACTCGCCCGCCCGGGTTTGCGGCGGCCGCATTCACGCTTTCTAAACGACCTTTGCACCGGCCCTTTACGCGCCGCGGCCGCCCGATCGATTATTATTTAATCGGGCAGCAAGAACAGTTTCCTCCTTGTAAGCAGAAACGCCACGATTTCCCCTATCGTGGCGTTTCGCCTTTAATAGCTTGCCGTGCCGGATTCGCCTATACTCGGAGGGACGTTCCAGTTTCCGGTTTGATCGCGTTTCATGAAATTGCACCTTCGCGGCATCGTTTTACTTCTGGCAGCCGCCCTCGCGCTGGCGATGGCCTGGCGCGTGCTGCCCGCGCTGTCGGATGAGGCCGCGCGCGAGGGAACGCTGACCATCCTGTGGGGCGACCCCCTCCCCGATTCGGCCGCGGGACCGCAAACCCGCTTCTATCTGACCGGCGACGACGGCCGCTCCGAGCGGCTTGATATCGACCCCGCGTCGCCCCTGGCCGCGAGCCTGCCGGAGCTGAACGGCCATCGCGTGCGCGTCGCCTTCGCCCCCGGCGGCCGGCGGGCCACGGCCATTGAACCGCTCCCCGGCGGCCGCGCCGCGTCGGCTCTCAGCGGCAACCAGCGCTTCATCACCATTCTGTGCAAATTCAGCGACGCGCCCGACGAGCCGAAGCCGCTGAGCTATTTTCAAGGCCTGACCGCCGATACCTACCCCGGCCTTGACCATTTCTGGCGCGAGCAGTCCTATGGCGGCATCGATTTGGTGGGCAGCGACGCCGCCGGCTACTTTTCCCTGCCCAAGCCCGTGGCGGGCTATCTGACCAACGGCGAGCCTGACCTGGACGCCCTGGCCGCCGACTGCACCGCCGCGGCCGACGCCACGGTTGATTTCTCGCCCTATGCGTCCGTCATCATGGCCTTCAACAAGGACATCGGCTGCTGCGCCTGGGGCGGCCGCCACGACATGACCCTCGACGGCGTCAGCAAGACCTGGGGCCTCGTCTGGGTTCCCCTCTGGGGCATCAAGGACATCAGCGTCATAGCCCACGAGGTGGGTCATACCTTCGGCCTGCCCCACTCCTCCGGCCCCTACGGCAACACCTACGACAGCCCTTGGGACGTGATGAGCAAGGCCGGGGCCGGCTGCCTCATCGTCAAGCATCCGGTCTACGGCTGCGTGCCCCAGGGAACCATCGGCTATCACAAGGACATGCTGGGCTGGATTCCGGCCGGGCGCGTCTACACCCATGCCGAAGGCACGCAGACCGTCGTTATCCAGCAACTGACCCAACCGCCCGACGACGGCTACCTGTTGGCCCGAATTCCCATCAGCGGCTCGACCACCCACTTCTACACCGTGGAGGCGCGCCGGTGGGTGGGCTATGACCAGAAGTTGCCCGGCATGGGAATCATCATCCACGAGGTGAAGCTCAACCGCACCATCCGCGCCCAGGTGGTGGATATCGACAACAACGGCAACCCCGGCGACGGCGGCGCGATCTGGCACGTGGGCGAGACGTTCAACGGCCAGGACCATGTCATGGTGCGCGTCGACAACCCCACGAGCACCGGCTTTACCGTGACCATCTCCAACGAATTCCCCAGCGACTGGACAGGGACAAACATCGGCGCGGGCGTCAGTGGTCAATTTGATGACGACGGCGACGGCCTGGTCGCCGTGGAAGCCGTCGGGGGCAATCTGGCCGGCGCGAGCGACGCCTTCTTCTTCGCCCACCAGACGGCGAGCGACAGCCTGGAACTGGCGGCGCGCGTCACCAGCTGGGATGCCGCCGGCGAGAATTCGGCCCAGGCCGGTCTGATGATTCGCGGCTCCCTCGACCCCGGCGCCCCTTACTATATGGTTCAACTGGCCGGGCCGGGCAACACGCTCAGGCTCAAATGGCGGGGGACGTCGGGCGGGGACACGACGACTGTCAAGGGGCCGAACGTCGCCCCGCCAGTGTGGCTGAAGGTGGCGCGGACGGGCGATAACTTCGCCGCCTTCTACTCGAAAGACGGGACGAAGTGGACCCAGCTGGCCGCTCCGCAGACCTTGAGCGGTTTTCCCGCCGAGGTCCGGTACGGCATGGCGGTGGTCTCCGCCGACGATCAGACGACAGCCGCGGCCACCTTCAGCGGACCGGCGGCCGCACTCTGGACGAACGAGGGTGTCGGCGCGAACGCCGGCGGGACGGCCGGAGAAGCGGGCGGCCTTTTCTCGCTGTCGGCCACCGGCGGCGATATCTTCGGTACGGCCGACAGCTTCTTCTATCATTACCTGCCCGGCCGGGGCGACCTGGATATGCGGGTCAAATTGGTCGATTGGGACGCCGCCGGGGTCAACTCGGCCAAGGCCGGGTTGATGATCCGCGCATCGACGGCCGCCGGCGCGCCGCATTTCACCATCCACATCACCGGCCCCGACCGGCTGATCAAGCTGAAGGTTCGCGCGGTCGCGGGCGGGGCAACGGCCAATGTCAACGGCCCGGGATCGCTCCCCGAAGCTGTCTGGTTGCGGCTGGTTCGCAGCGGCAATCAGGTGTCGGGCTACTATTCGGCCGACGGCGTCAACTGGACCCTCCTCGACACGCCAACCGCCATCGATGGCCTGGGGCAGAGCTATCTCTTCGGCTTCGCCACGACGTCCAACGCCGCCGGAAAATATGTGACCGCCACTTATGGCTCGGTGAAGATCGGCCCGCTACCCGTTCCGCCCACGCCGACGCCGACGCCCACATGGACCCCCTCGCCGACACCGACCCGGGCGCCGACAAAAACCCCCCCGCCGACGAAGACGCCTAAATCGACGAAGACCCCCACGGCATCCCCGACAGCGACGCAGTCGCCCACGACGTCCCCGTCGCCCTCGACGTCCCCGTCGCCCACGTCGTCCCCGTCGCCCACGAACCTGTCCCCCACATCGACAAACACGCCAACTCCCGTAGCGTCGGCCACTCCGGTGCTGTACTTGCCGATTGTTCTTGACAACTGATGCTATAATACGCCGGGCGCTAATTCGGAGCGCCCACCGCCGCGCGGACAGGCGCGACGTATGGCGTGGGGCAAGTGCGCATTCAGCGCATCCGGCCGTGGGCTGTGGGTAAAACCGCCATCCGATCTCGCCGCCCAATGACGCAATGCCGGGAATTTGCCCGCCGATGAGGCGCGGGCAGGCCGGAATAATCGGGGCAGCCTGACGGTTCAACCGGGCAGGAAATCGATGGAACGGGGCCGAATGTGGCCGTTCTATCTGAATTCTAATGAATCAAATAACCGGGAATACAGGGTTATATGGATAGCCGAATATCCCCGGGGCCTGACGGGTTGCGAGCCAATCGCCAATTCGGCCGACATCCTGTTCGTCGTCCTGTCGAGCCTGTTTGACGAGGAGAATGCATGAAGTATCGCAAGTTACTTGTGTGGTCGATCATCTGGATGGCCGGCATGATCGTCGCAGGATCCGGGCTATGGCCATCGGTCGCGGCCCAGACAACCGGCAACATAACCAGCCGTGTCTCGATCGGGGGTGGCGTGCAGGGCAATGGTCGATCCAATACCCCGTCCATTTCGGCCGACGGCCGCTTCGTGGCCTTCTCATCCGAGGCTGCCAACCTTGTCCCTAACGATACCAACAAGAAGGCCGACATCTTCGTCTACGATCGGGAGACGGAGCAGACGAGCCGCGTCTCGGTCGGTTCCAAGGGCGAACAGGGCAACGGCCATTCCTTTTCTCCGTCCATTTCGGCCGACGGCAACCTCGTGGCTTTCGCGTCCGATGCCGACAACCTGGTCGCCAACGACACCAATGGCCCGTGTGGCGTCTGTGGAACCGATGTTTTTGTTTACGATCGCCAGGCGAAACAGATCAGCCGTGTCTCGGTCGGCCCTAATGGCCTGCAGGGCAACCGCTATTCGGAACACCCGGCTATCTCGGCCGACGGCAACTTTGTAGCTTTCTCGTCATGGGCCGACAACCTCGTGTCCAATGACACCAATTATCAGGCCGATATCTTCGTCTATGACCGACAGAAGGGACAAACCAGCCGCGTCTCGGTCGGCCCCAATGGTACGCAGTCGAAGGACGGGTCGGCCCACCCGTCCATCTCGGCCGACGGCAGCTTCGTAGCCTTCGAGTCCTGGGCCAGAAATCTTGTCCCCAACGATACGAACGACTGGCTGGATGTCTTCGTCCACAACCGGAAGACGGGCCAGACCAGCCGCGTCTCGGTCAACAGCAATGGCAACCAGGGCAACAAGATATCATTCGCCCCGTCCATCTCGGCCGACGGCCGCTACGTGGCGTTTGGTTCCGAATCCGACAACCTGGTGCCCAACGACAACAACAAGGTCAAGGATGTCTTTGTCCACGATCGGGAGACGGGCAAGACCATCCGGGCCTCGGTCGACAGCAATGGCGGGCAGGCATATAACTGGTCGGGTGGGGCGGTCATCTCGCCCGACGGCCGCTTTGTGGCCTTCGAGTCCTGGGCCGATCAGCTTGTCCCGGGCGATACCAATGGGCGGGGCGATGTTTTTATCCGCGATTGGCAGGGCGGCGTGACGGCCCGTGTTTCCATTGGAACCGGAGGTGGGCAGGGGGATGAATGGTCCCACCACGCCGCCATCTCCAGGGGCGGCCTCTTTGTGGCCTTTGAGTCGGAAGCCACCAACCTCGTCCCCAACGATACCAACCTGGTGGCCGATGTCTTTGTCCATGCCCGGACCGAACCCGTCCCGCCGACGATGACGCCGGGAACACCAACAACGCCGACGGTGGCGCCGACGACGACGCCGGACCCGGCTCGGATCGTGCTATTCCTGCCGGTCTATTTTGACAATTAGCCGGCCGGTTGCGTCAGTTCAAAAAACCCTGCTCGCGCAGATAATCCAGAACTGTATCGGAAAACTCGATATGGGATTCGCGGGTGTATTTGAGCACGGTGTAGATCTGGGCCAGATTCTGCACGCCTGAGCCTTCGATGCGCGTCCGCAGTTCGGGGTAGGTCATGTAGCGCTCCCAGCCCTTGCGGTTGCGCTCGGCGTAGATGGCGAGGATGTCCTCGTCGGTATAGTCGTGGTAGGTCTCGCGGTGGACGAGACCGCTCAGGGGCAGCCGGTCGCGCGGGGCGGGGTTTTCGTCGGGCCAGCCCAGGGAGTAGCCGACGACGGGCATGACCCCCGGCGGCAAGCACAGCAGGCGGCCGATGCGGTCGCAATTGGCCAGCGTGCTGCCCATGTAGCAAATGCCCAACCCCTGCGCCTCGGCCGCCAGGGCCACGTTTTGCGAGGCCAGGGTGGCGTCGATGGTGGCGATCATGAAGCTCATGAAGTTGTCGAAGTTGTCGGGGGCCTGGTGCAGCCGCAGCCAGTGGCGCATGCGGCGAAAGTCGGCGCAAAAGGTGAGCAGCAGCGGCGCATCCAGCACCATCTCCTGCTCCATGTGGGGGTCATAGAGTCGCTCGCGCAATTCGCGGTCGCTGGTGACGATGACCGACCAGGTTTGCATGTTGCCCGATGAGGAGGCGCGCAGCCCGGCCGACAGCGCCCGCTCCAGCAGGTCTTCGGGCACGGGGTCGGGCTTGTAGCGGCGGATCGAACGATGTGAGTTGATGACGTCGAAAAAGTCCATAACCCATAAGTATGCCTCAATTCGGCCGGGGCACAACCTGTAGCACACCCTGTCAGGTTGTGAACCCAAAAGGGCCAGGCAACCGGGAGAGACGGCCGTGAGATTTCCACCCACGGCCGTTCCGGTTGTCTGGCCCCTGCGATTCTCATCGCACCCGATCTGTGAAGGGGCGAAGCGGCGGCGAAATCATCATCGGTGTGCGAGAAAGTGTCATTCGTCGCAGTTTCGCCCGGCAAGCTGACAGCTTGCGCTACAGGTCGCCGGTTGTCTCGCCCTCTTCGTCAGACCTGACAGGTTGGCGGACAGGAGTCCGCTCGAAACCTGTCAGGTCTTGGATGTCGCAGTTTCGCCCGGCAAGCTGACAGCTTGCGCTACAGGTCGCCGGTTGTCTCGCCCTTTCCTGTCAGGTCTTGGACGTCGCGGTTTCGCCCGGCAAGCTGTCAGCTTGCGCTACAGTTGCAGTTAATCCCCGCCAACCATCGGCGTGAAGATCATCGTCGGCGGCCGCGGTGTGTTGATCCACACCGGCACGGACAGGCTGGTCGTCGTGTTGCGCACCACGCCAAGCACCTTGGCCCCCACATCGACTCGGCCGCTCATCGTCGAGGCGGTCGCGTCGAAGGTGATGGTCGCGCTCTGGCCCGCCTTCAGGATGCCCTGCCAGGTGACCGTCCGATTGAGCAGATCGATCTGCGCCTGCCCGACCGAAGCCGCGGCCGAACCGGGCACGAGGACCAGGCCGGACGGCACGTTGATCGTCATGCTCGCCGCTTCCTCCTCCGCGCCCTGATTCGACACCCACAACGAGAAGGCGGCTTGCTCGCCGGTCTTCACCGCGTCGGGGGCGACCGAGAGCTTGGCCAACAACCGCCCGTCGCCCGGCTCCGGCACGGTGACGGTGATGGGCAGACTCATGGCCAACGGCGCGTCGGTCGGGCCGATGAACAGCAAGCCGCTCAACACAGCCCCTGGCTCATGGTCGACCCGGGCCTCAACGCCGAACGTGATCGGCTCGCCCGCCGCAATCGGACCGGACGGCAGATCGTGAACGATGACGTTGTTGCCCTGGATATTCCTGATGGTGATGTCGAACTGGCCCGAACCGCCGGGGACGCTCCAGCCGTGGGCGACGACGAAGTAGCGGCCGTCGGGCGGGAAGGTCACACTCACGCTTTCGGCGGAGCCGGATTTGGCCGACGCAGTCACCAGGATATCATCGACACAGTTGAACACGCCGTCGCCACCGTCGAGAACGAGGTAGAGATCGACGTCCATAGCCGGCGCGGCCGCGCTCATTGTGATTTCCATCAGCGCGCTGTCGGTGGCCACGACTTCCTCCACCCATTGAGCGGTGCAGGCGTCGCTCGGATCGTCCTGGCCGATCGGCTGATCGGTGAACTCGCGGATCTCGCTCAACCCGAAGCCGGTGACGCTCAGCCCCTCGGGCAGGTCGGCTGTGGATTCCACGGTGACATCCCACTCGGCGCTCAGCTGCAGCGGATTGACCGTGGCTATCCCGTCGGCTTCCGCCGTCAGCGGGGCCGGGTCGACCGTCAGCTGATAGGCGCGCCCGGCAACCGGCTCGCCGACGATAAGCCCGGCGTTGAGGACATTGTGGAGCGTGATGAGGCCGAGACCGTCGCTCATCGGCGCGCCGACCACCTCGCGCGGGCCGCCGGTGGCCGTCTGGAACACCCACGCGCCGCCATAGAGCAAGGTATTCCGGCTGGCCCCCAGCTTTGTCAGCCCGGTCGGGCCGAAGAAGTCCGGGTCGCCGCTGGAGAAGGGTTCCTCCGTCGCGCCGAAGATAGCCGTGTCGATGTCCGTCAAGGCGGGGATGGCGGAATCGATAGCCGGTCGAGGATCGCCCAGGAAGATGCTGACGTCATCCACCTGCCACCAGGCATGCCAGCCGGGAGCCACATAGCGGAAGCGCAACATGACATCCGGCTTCCCGGCATAGGCGCTCAGGTCCTGGAAGATGGTGGCCGGCCCCCAGACCGGGTAATCGATGTCGAGGAGGGTTGTCCACTTCTTGCCGCCGTTGGTGCTGACATCGAGCCAGGCATGGTCCAGCGGTTCGCCAAACTCATCGGTGTAGGGATAGAAGTCGGCGCGGAACATCAACCAGGCCTCATCGACGGCTGAGAGATCGATCGATGGCGTATGCATCTCCGTATCCATCAGAACCGTATCCGGCCCGCAGGTGGCGCTGTCGGCGGTGGCTGTGTATCCCTCGCCGCCGGTGTAGTTGGGGATGGAGAGCGGGTCATTGATGGTCCATACGCACGAACCGGCATTGTCGATGACATTCCAATCCCACGGGATACCCTCCTCAAACCCCTCGTAGAGAGCGAGCGGCGGGAAGGGGATGCCGCCGTCGGGATCGGGGTTCACCCATTCCGTCTCGACCATCATCACCGTGCCGGGTCCAGCCGTGCCGTCGGGCAGGTCATAGAAGTAGTGGCGCCAATCGCCCGTCTCCGGCCGCCATTCCCAGTCGGTGGAGCCGAAGACGTGGCCGTTGTCGTGGGGGGTATCCCCCAGCGGCTCGTCGGTCGACGTCGCGCCGAATTCGAAGGTAGCCGACTCGCCGGCCACGTGGGCGACGACCGGAACCACCTGCCCGTCATATTCGACGGCTCCCTCATAGAGGCCGGGGCGGGCGCCGGCGGGCACGGCCATCGTCGCCGTGACGTCCGCCTGGCCGCCGGCGGGAACCGTGACCGAGTCGCTCGACAGGCTCAGCCAATCCCAGTCGGCCTTCTTGTAGAAGATGAGGCTGACGGTCACCTTGATATCATCGGTGCCGTAGCCCCGCATGAGGCCGAAGTACACGCCGTCATGCTGCCGCGACAGCGCGTCGCGGCCGATATCGACCACGTCATAGTTGCTGGTGGAATAGGCGTAGGTATAGCGATTGATCTCGTAGGCCCCCAGCGTCCCGCGCTCGACGTCCAGCTCTCCCGGCTCGACCAGGCCGTTCTTGTCCTTGTCGACCCACAGCTTCTTGTTCTTGTTCAGGTCGGTCCAGTCATAGAAGAGCGAGGTCACCGTGTTGTCAGCGGAATAATCTCCCCCCCGATCGAACACGCCATAGGGGATGAGCGTATGCGCCCGAATCAGGTCCGGGTCGTACTCGTCGATCAGGCTGGTGATGTTTTGCAGGTAGTCGGGGATCCGGTAGATCGGATCGCTGTTCTTGTTGCCCGCGCCCAGCGTGACGGTGAAGGTGATCTCGTGGACGCGCTGCAGGTTGACGTCGCTCAGGGCGAAGGTCTGCGAGGCGTCGGTCGGGTTGTGGATCGTCAGCGGAGCCGAGATGGTGTCGCCGGCGTGGACGACGGACGGGAAGCCGGGCGTGAAATCCTCGCCGCGGTAGTCGCCCGGCAGCCACTGGGACGGCGTGACCCAGGCGGCCTCTCCGGCGGCGATAGTCGCCGAGCGCAGCGCGTTGGCATTGCCCGCGCCCTGAGCCAGCACGTTGTAGCCCAGGTCGTCGCCGCCGTTGTTCAGGATGTCCGTCGCTTCCTGCCACGTGGGCCAGCGATTGTGGGCGTCATGGAAGGCCTGGTAGCTGAGGGCGGCGATGCCCGCGCAAACCGGGCTGGCCATCGACGTCCCGCCGAACAGGTCGTAGGACGCCTGCCCGTTGGAGAAGCGATTGAGCGGCGTGGCCCCCAGGCCATAGGCGCCGACGCACACCAGGTCGGGGTCGACGTCGCCCAGCGAGCCGGGGCCGCGGTTCGACCACGGCTGCACGACGCCCCAGGTAAACTGCTCCGGCCCCACCAGCTCGAAGTAATCGCTGGTGCCGTAGGAGGTGCTGGCGCCGACCTTGAATATCGAGCCGCCGTTGGGCGACGTGGTTGTGCCGAAGCCGGGGCCGCCGTTGCCCGTGGCCGCCAGGAAGATCGTCGTCGGGGCGAAGTTGCGGTTCAGGAAATGGGCGTAGCGGGAGGTGACGTCCCAGCCGTCGGCCGCTTCCATGCTGTCGCCCCAGGAGTTGTTGACGACCTGCGCCTCGTCGCCGCTTTCGGCCACGCCGTCGAAGCCCAGAACGGCCAGCGTCCAGGCGTCATAGGGCAGAATGAAGCCGTTCATGAAGGCGGCGATGGTGGCGTCGGGGGCCATGCCGGCCAGCACGGGGCCGCCCACGCCGCCGGCATTCTCGCCGCCGGCGAAGAGCGGGTTAATTGAACTCATCAGGTCGGGGTCGGTGATGACGCTTTGGGCGGCGATCATCGAGGCTACGTTGGTGCCGTGGGTCTCGGCGTCGCTGACGAAGGCCAGCAAGCGCCCGGCCTGCGGCGTTGGCACGTTGCTATAGAGCACGCCCACACCCGGCGGCGGGTTCGCCCCGTCGGCGATCCAGGTCAACATGCTGGTCGACAGGTCCCAGAAGCCGTCGGGTCCGGGCATATAGGCCGCATCGTTGACGTCGGCCCCCGTCAGCTCGTCCCCTTTGCGGGCGGGCTTCTCGGCCGTCAGGTCCTGGTCGAAATCGCTGTCGATATAGACGGTGTCATATTGACCGGCTGTGGTCTCATCGGCCACGATGATGGCCGCGGGGGCAATGTATATCGAGGCATACCCCATGCCGTTGAGGAAGCCGCGGAGGAGGTGGTCGTAGACGGGATAGACGGTGAAATAATAGGCGCCGCTCTTCGAAGTGTCGGGCCAGCTGAACGGCAGGGTGACGGAGGGCCAGTTGTTGCCGGGCACCGTGTCGCCGAAGTCGATCATCAGCTCGCCGACGCAGGTCGTGCCGTCGCATTCGGCGCCCTGCACCGGGAAGGTATGGACGTATTGCGAATCGCCGACGCGGACCCAATAATTATCCGGCCCGCGGCTGAAGCCACCCATGGCATAGTTGGCTCCGGACAGGGTGTCGTAGGCGTATGGCCAGCCGTCATAAGGCCCGCCGACGACGCGGGCCTGGCGGCCTTGCAGGTCGGGGTGGGCGAAGTCCACGCCGGTGTCGACCACGGCGGCGATGACGCCCTGGCCGGTGTAGCCCGCGTCATGGGCCGCGTTCACGCTGTGGATGTCGGCCACCTTGACCGAATCGCCGGAGCGCGGCCGCGATTCGGCGTTGCGCTGCGGCGCGTCGGCCGCCATCGGTGGATTTTCGGCGGCGACCTGGGCCATGACCGCCTGCTTGCCGCCGCGCGCCAGCAACTCGGTCGCGCGCTCGGAGGTGAGCAGGGGGCTGAAGGTGTCGCCGCGCATCTTTTCCAGCCCGGGCGCGGGCAGCGGCTGGAAGGCCTTGCTGGAGGTGACGGCGATGACGCCCTCGACGCTGGCCAGCCGCACCAGGTCGCGAGCGGCCACCTCGCCCGTCACCCATTGCACCCCGCCCACGGAACGGCCGACGGCCGAGCGCTGGAGCAGGTGTGTGACCGATGTCCCCGGCTGGACGAGGACGAAGACCAGTTGGTTGGCCGCCTTGCCGGGCCGGTCGACCAGCGCCCTCAGGTCGGGCGACAGTCTTTGTACGGCCTCATCGGCGGCCGATGTGGTGTTAAAAATGGGCCGGCGCGGCCCGTCAGGTTGTGCCTTGAGAGTGGGGGGGCCGTCGCCGGACACCGTCCCCGCTTGGGGCGCGGCCGACAGCGGCAGTGAGAACAGAAACACCAGCAGGAAAAGCAGGAGAAAGATAATTCCCGTGCGTCGTAGTTTACTATTCATCATCGCGTGCCTCCTGGGCACGATTTACCCGCGAATTGTTTGGATATGGGGAGCGTGAAATCGGTTCAATCAGGTCAAGACTAACGAGTCAGGTTCACCTCCTTCCTGCGACGCAGAGTCCGGTCACTGATGTTCAAGCCCGCTTCCTCGATGCAGCTTATGTTGTTGATATGGCGATTGGTTGTTGAGGGCGTCCCGCTGCAGCACAGTATAAATGAAACCGTGAGCGGGATCAATTGTTTGGCGCTCACGGGTCGGTTTTATGGCTGGTTTTGCATGACCGGCGCGGCCGATTTACAATGACGATCATGAACAAGATACGCTGGGGCCTGCTGTCGACCGCCCGCATCAATCGCCGCCTCATCCCCGCCATCCGCGCCTCGGCCCAGGGGGAACTGGTGGCCGTGGCCAGCCGGACGCGGGCCGCGGCCGACGCCTACGCCGCCGAGTGGGGCATCCCCCGGGCGTTCGGCAGCTACGAAGCCATGATCGCCTCGGGAGAGATCGACGCGGTCTACATCGGCCTGCCCAACCATCTCCACGCCCGCTGGACGGTCAACGCCCTGGAGCATGGCCTGCATGTCCTGTGCGAGAAGCCGTTCGCCCTCAGCCTGAGCGAGGTCGATCAGATGATCGACGCCGCCCGCGACAACGGCCGCGTGCTGGCCGAGGCGTTCATGTACCGCCACCACCCCAAGACGAAGGTCGCGGGCGAGTTCGTCCGCGGCGGCCGCTTGGGAGAGGTGACCGTCATGCGCGGCACGTTCTCGTTCCGCCTCGACCGGGCCAGCCACGGCATACGCCTGGTGCCGGAGTGGGGCGGGGGCAGCCTGTGGGACGTGGGCGTCTATCCCCTCAGCCTGGCCCAGTACCTGATGGGCGAGCCGCCGGTGTGGGTGTTCGGCGACCAGTGGGTCGGCCCCGACGGCGTGGATGAGTCGTTCACCGGCCTGCTGCATTACCAGAGCGGGGCGATGGCCCAGATCAGCAGCAGCTTCCGCGCGCCCTTCCACACCCACTTCGAGCTGTTGGGCACGAAAGGGCGACTGGCCATCGCGCGGCCGTTCAACGGCATTGAGGACCCCGAGGCGAATCTGACTTTCTTCGACGAAAGCGGCGCGGCCCACGACATCCCCTTCCCAAGTCAGGACCTCTATCTCGGCGAGGTCGAGGACATGCATCAGGCCATCCTCACCATGCGGCCGCCGTATATCGGCCTGAACGAGACACGCGACCACGTGCGGACGGCCCTGGCGCTCCATGAGTCGGCGCGGCGTGGCGAGCGGGTGTTTTTGGAGGAGATTCGGCGCTGATTTTTTTACATCCCTCGTATAGCCGCTGTGGGGTTTTGTTGTATAATCCCGCATCACCGAGACAGGATCACGAGGAAACCAATGGCCAAAGAGCAGTTCACAAACGGCTACGCCCTGCTGATCGCCGTCAACGAAAACCAGATCTCCAACTACGCGCTGCCGATGGTGGCCCGCGACGCTGAGGCCCTGCGCAAGGTCCTCGTCCATCCGGAGCGTTGCGCCTACCCCGAGGAGAACGTGCGCCTGCTGATGGGCCGGGACGCCTCGCGGGCGGGCATCCGCGCCGGGCTGTCGTGGCTGAAGGAGCGCATCGCCGCCGACCGCAGCGGCAACGCCACGGCCGTCCTCTACTATTCCGGCCACGGCGTGGTGAACAACGACGACAAGCGCTACTACCTGCTGCCCTATGACATGAGCACGCCCATCATCGATCACCTGCTGAGCGCGGCCGAGGTGTCCGACGAGATCGAGATGGTGCGGCCGCGGCGCATGTTGGCCATTCTCGATTGCTGCCACGCGGGCGGCATGGGCATCAAGGGGGACGATCCGCTGGCCGGACAGGGGCTGGCCAAGGCCGCCGCCCCGCCCAAGGCCCGCAGCGTCGTAGCCCTCACCCAGGGGCAGGGGCGAGCGGTGCTCAGTTCGTCCACGGCCGCCGAAAGCTCCTACGTGCGCGACGACCGCAAGATGAGCATCTTCACTTATCATCTGGTGGAGGCCCTGACCGGCTATGCCCAGACCGACGGAGACCCCCACGTGCTGGTCAGCGACCTGATGAGCTATGTCTCGCGCAAGGTGCCGCAGACGGCCCAGGCGCAGTACAACGTGTCCCAGACGCCGGTTTACGAGTTCAGCGGCGAGAACTTCCCCGTGGCTCTGGCCCTGGGCGGGGCGGGGGCGAGCAAGGGCCAACCGCTGCCCGATCCGCTGGTGGCGCCCGCGGGCGGGCCGACCATCAACACCGGCGGCGGCGCCTATGTGGGCGGCAATGTGACCGCCGGCGGCGATGTGAATCTGGGCACGACCCATATCGGCGGCGACCAGATCAAGGGCAGCAAGTACGTCATGTCCGGCGATTTTCGCGGGGCCGCGCTCAACATCGAATCGCAATTGAGCAATGTCACCCAGACCATCCTGTCCGCGCCGGCGGGTGACGCCGCCGGACGCGCCGACCTGACCGGCCTCATCGCCGGGTTGCAGGCGGAGATCGGCCGCTTGCCGGCCGCGTATGTGGAGACGGCCAACCTGCTGGTGTCGCGGCTGGACAAGGTGTCGCGGGCGCTCACCGAGGACGATGCCGAGCTGGCTGTCGTCAGCGGGCTGGGGCTGGTGCGCGCCGCCGACGCGCTGGGCGATGTCCGGCCGGGCATCCCCGCCGCCGCGCGACAGATCGTCGCCGCCCTGCGTGGCCTGGCCGGAGAGTAACGGGCAAGGGGATCGTCCGCGAGTCAGCTGGAGGAAGCATGAACGAAGCAAGCCGCCAATTTCTGGCCGATCTGCAGGCCAAATTGACCCAATATTTCAACGGCGACGAGATCGAGACGATGGCCTTCATCATGGGCGTCGACTATGACTCGCTGCGCGGCGGCACCAAGCCGACGAAGGTCAACTCGCTCATCAGCGACATGGCCCGCAACGGCCGCCTGGACTTGCTGGTGCGCGAGGCGAAAAAGCAGCGCGCCAACGTGAGCTGGCCCGACGTCCCGGCCGATTTTGAGCTGCCGCAGAGCGACGGCGGCCCGGCCGTTGGCGCGACCGTCTATCAGATTCAGAACCTCAACACGGGCGGCGGGGCGTTCATCGGCGGCGACATTAACGCCGGGGGGGCCGTGAACGCGGGGAGCAAGAGCGTGGCCGGGGACGACATCGAGGGCAACCAATACACCATGTCCGGCGACTTCCGCGGGGCCATCCTCAATATCGCCTCCCGCCTCGACGGCGTGACCCAGACCATCGGCGCCTCGCCCGCGCTGCGGCCCAACCAGCGCGAGGAGCTGGAGCAGATGATGGCCGACCTGAAGACAGTCCTGAGCCGCGTGCCGCCGGCGGATGTGCCCGCGGCCGAGACGCTGACCCGGCGCATCGACGCGCTGGCCGAGGAAGCCGCGTCCGACCATCCCGATCAGGACACGATCACCGATTTGGGCGACATCGCCCGGCGCGCGGCGGGCAAGCTGGCCAGGGTCGCGCCCGGCATCGTCAAGGTGGTGGCCGTGATCGTCGAGATCGTCTCGTCGATCGCTGTCTAGCTCGACGGCGATTGGGTCGTCGTTGGTTGCGCTCGAGCGTCCAGCCGTCCTCGAGCGTCCAGCCGTCCTCGTGCGTCCAGCCGTCCTCGAGCGTCCAGCCGTCCTCGTGCGTCCACGGCAAACGCTCCCTGGCCCGCGGGCAGGACGCGCACCGGATTTAGCTCCAGTTCGGCCAGTTGGGGGAAGTCGGCCGCCAGTTGGCCCAGCCGCCGGATGATGTCCAGCACGGCGGCGCGGTCGCCGGGGGGCAGATTGCGATAGCCCTTCAGCCGTTGCCCGGCCCAGGTGCGATCGAGCAGCCCCGACGCCTCGCTCTCGCTGAGGGGAGCCAGCGAAAAATCCACATCCCGCAGCCCCTCGACCTCCACGCCGCCCGACCCGAACATGACGATGGCCTCGAACTGCGGGTCCTGCACCGCGCCGACGATGATCTCCTGCCCGGTGGTGATCATGCGCTGGACGAGGACGCCCTCGATATGGGCCTCCGGCGCGGCCGCGGCGGCGTTGGCCAGCACGGTCTCGTAGCCCGCCGCCACCTCATCCGCGTTGTGCAAATTGAGCAGCACGCCGCCGGCTTCCGTCTTGTGGACGATGTCGGGCGAGGCCACCTTGAGGACGACCGGGTAGCCCGCCCGCTCGGCCAGCTCTACCGCCTGCGCGGCCGAGGCGGCCGGCATGGCCCGCGGCATGGGGATGCCATAGGCGGCCAGCAAGTCACCGATGACCTCGATGGGCAGAAAGCCGTCGGGGTCGCCACCCGCGGCCAGCGTGGCGGCGTGATAGCCGGCCAGGACGCGGCGCGCCTCGTCGGGGCGGATGCCATCCGGCGGCGGCCGCTCGATCTCTCCGGCGTCGGCCCGCATCAGTTCGGCCCGCTCGGTCAGCACGGCCAGCGCCGACGCGGCCCGCTCCGGGAAGCGGTACTCGGGCACGCGCGCCGACCGGAAATATTCGACCGCCTCCTGGATCATGCGCTCGCCCATCAGGGCGACGACGACCGGCTTGGTGGCGGCGTAGATGATGGGGATGAGGGCGCGGGCCACCCCGCCGGCCGACTCCATCGGCGGCGGCGGCAGAATAACCATGACGCTGTGGACGCCGGGGTCGTCGAGCAGGATGCGCAACGATTCGACGTATTGCCCGGCGGTGGCCGCGGCCAGCATGTCGACCGGATTGTTCACCCCGGCGTTGGGCGGCAGAATGGCCCGGAGACTCGCCTGTGTCTCGGCCGACAGCGACGCCAGCCGCAAGCCGTGGCTCTCCAGCGCGTCGGCGGCGGTCACGCCCGGCCCCCCGGCATTGGTCAGCACGGCCACCTCCGGCCCGGCCGGCAGGGGGCACCAGGCCAGCGCCCGCGCCCAGTCGAACAGCTCCTCGCCGGTGTTGGCGCGGATGACGCCCGCGCGACGGAAGGCGGCGTTGAAGGCCGACTCCTGCCCGGCCAGCGCCCCGGTGTGGCTGGCCACGGCGCGACGGCCGGCGTCGTAGCGGCCGACCTTGAGGGCGATGATCGGCGTGCGGCGAGCCACCTCGCGGGCCACGCGCACGAAGCGGCGGCCGTCGCCGATGCCCTCCAGATAGAGGGTGATGACCTTGGTGTGGGCGTCGGCGGCCACGGCGGCCAGCGTGTCCGTCTCGCGCACGTCGGCCTGATTGCCGAGGCTGACCAGATGCGACAGGCCGAAGCCCTGCCCCCGCGCCCAGTCGATGACCGCGGCGCAGATGGCCCCGGAGTGGGAGATGAAGGCGATGTCGCCCGGCGTCGGCCCCGGCGGCGGCAGGAAGGTGGTGTCCAGCGGCAGGTGGGTGTCGATGAGGCCCACGCAGTTCGGCCCGATGAGGCGGATTCCGTGCTCGGCGGCCACGCGCAGCATCTCGCGCTCCAGTTGCGCCCCTTCCGGCCCCGTCTCGCGGAAGCCGCCGGAGGCGACGATGGCCGCGCGGATGCCCCGGCAGCCGATCTCGGCCAGGGTGTCGGGCACGAGGGGGGCGGCGACGATGACCACGGCCAGGTCGACCGGGTCGGGCACCTCGGCGATGGAGGCGTACACAGGTCGCTCCAGCAGGCGGCCGCCGCGGGGGTTGACGAAGTGGATCGCGCCGGTGTAGCCGCTTTGGGCCAGGTTGCGGGCCACGCCAAAGCCGAGCTTGGCCGGGGCGCTGCTGGCCCCGACAACGGCGATGCCGGTGGGGTTAAAGAACGGGGTCAGGGTGGGATCGATTGGTTGGCTCACGGTGTTCCTATTGTAATGGAAACGGGGCGTTTGCCCACCGGGATATTCATGACATTCAACCGTGATTTCCCGTGATATTGATCACTTATCCGCCCGGGGCACGCTTCCTATACTGGTACGCAGGGAGATAACCGATATGAAGCGATGCCTTCTGATCACGCTGTTGATAGTTACGGCGGCATTGGCCGCCTTTTCGGCCGTCGCGCCGGTCGCCGCCCAGTCCGATGACCAACCGGTCGTGCGCGGCGTGTTGTTCTGGAGCGACACCTGTCCCCATTGCCATTACGTCATCGACGAGGTGCTGCCGCCGCTGCAGGCGCAATACGGCGAGCAACTCGACATCGTCATGGTCGAGCTGGACAGCCAGGCCAACGCCGACCGCTTCTATGCCGCCGGGGCCGCCTTCGGCCGCTCGCCGGACACGATGGGCGTGCCCATGCTGATCGTCGGGGAGCACCTCATGATGGGGTCGGCCCAGATTCCGGAGGAGCTGCCGGGACTGATCGAGCGCTATCTGGCCGCGGGCGGAGTGGATATCCCGGCCATCGACGGGCTGGAGGGGCTGTCGGCCGGGGGCGCGCTGCAGACGCCGGTGCCGGAGGAGCGCGGCATCTCGGGGGCCATTCCCGCGTTTCTGATCCTGATCGGGTTGCCGGCGGCGTTGGCCTTCGTCGGTGTCCGCCTGCTCATGGCGCGGCAAAAAGGGGCATGGCCGCCGGGCAGGCCGTGGCTGCGATGGGCTATCCCCGCGCTGGCCGTGGCCGGGCTAATCGTGGCCGGCTATCTGGCCTACGTCGAGACGCAGGCGGTCGAGGCCGTGTGCGGGCCGGTCGGCGACTGCAACGCGGTGCAATCCAGTTCCTATGCCCGGCTGTTCGGCGTGCCCATCGGGCTGATCGGGCTGGGGGGCTATGTGGCCATCCTCGCTGTCTGGCTGTGGGGGCGGTCGGGCGACGCCACGGCGCGGCTGGTTCTGCTGGGGATGACCGTCGCCGGGGCGGTGTTTTCGGTCTATCTCACCTGGCTTGAGCTGTTCATCATCCGGGCCGTGTGTCTGTGGTGCCTGGCCTCGGCGGCGATCATGATGCTGCTGATGCTGGCGGCGGCGGCATGGCTGGCCGAGGCGTGGACGCCGGCGCGGCGGTTGCGAGGGCGACGGGTGGGGTAGGTGGTTAAGGGGGATGGCCGAACTACCGTGTTCGCGGAAAGGGTTGCTATAATCCCCCCCATGAGCCAAGCCACGATCACAACCCTGTTCCTCGATGTCGGTGGCGTGCTGGGCACCAACGGCTGGGACCATAATGCCCGCAGCCGCGCGGCCGAGGTGTTCGGCCTGGACCCGGCCGACATGAACGAGCGGCACCACCTGACGTTCGACACCTACGAAGTGGGCAAGCTGAGCCTCGACGACTATCTCACCCGGGTGGTATTCCACGAACCGCGGCCGTTCACCCCCGAGACGTTCCGAGCCTTCATGCGGGACTGGTCGCAGCCCTACGACGACATGATCGGCCTGATCCGCGACCTGAAAGCGCGGCACGGGCTGAAGGTGGCCGTCGTCAGCAACGAGGGACGCGAGCTGGCCGAATATCGCGTGAAAGCGTTCGGCTTGCAGTCGTTCGTCGACTTCTTCATTTTCTCGTCGTTCGTCCACTTCCGCAAGCCGGACGCCGACATCTTCCGGCTGGCCCTCGATGTGGCCCAGACCCCGCCCGACAGCGTGCTCTACATCGACGATCGAGCGATGTTCGTCGATGTGGCTCGCGAGCTGGGCATCGACGGGTTGCACCACACCGGGGTGGAGAGCACGCGGGCGGCATTGGCGGCGCGCGGCTGTTCCTGATGTTTGTGAACCGGTGGTGAATCGTTGTTCGGCCGTTTGGCAGAATGGCGAGCGGGTTGATACACTACGGGGCGGTATTGTGCTGTAGCGCAAGCTTTAGCTTGCGAAGGCTCGCAACCTGACAGAGTGCCTACTGTAGCGCAAGCTTTAGCTTGCGAAGGCTCGCAACCTGTCAGGTTGCGCCACAGGACAGGTTGCGCCACGGGATATATTTTGATCAATAATTATGGAAGATAACACAACGACTGTTGAATTTCGCGACAGCACCGCCCCGCTGGGCGAGACCTTGCGCGAGTTGGCCGACTCCATCAGCGGCGAGCGCGTCACCGTGCGCGAGCTGCTGGGTCTGGTCGGCGAGCAGGGGCTGCTGCTGGCGCTGATGTTTTTGGCCTTGCCGTTTCTGGTGCCCATCTCCATCCCCG
>JAGOZU010000181.1 GCA_018058545.1 Promineifilum sp.
GGCGTCGATGATGCCCGGCATTCGCTCGCGCAGGCGGCCGATGCGCGCTCGCGTGGCCTGCACGCGCGTCACCCAGGGCGTCAGCACCTTTTCGAAGGCGGCCACATCGCCGCGGAACTTCTCCAGTTCGGCCGGTCGGCGCTGGGCGGCCTGAAAGTCGTCCAGCAGGCGCAGGCGACGGCGGGCCAGCGGATCGTCGTCGGCCAGAGGCAGCAGGCGCTGGGCGGCCTCCCACGAGCGCTCCAGTTGATCGCGCGTGACCATGGCCTCGCGTTCCAGCTCGGCGATGGCCTCGTCCTGCCGGTGGGTCAGCGCCTCGGCTCGGGCGCGCATCTCGGCCGAGCGACCGGCCAGCAGGCTGATCCTCTCGTCGGATATGGCTTCCTGCCCCAGCCAGTCGAGCAACTCCGACAGCTCGTGGCGCAGGGTGGCGATGGCCGGGTGCAAGGTGGAGCCGTCATCGCGAGCGATGAGGGTGCGGGTGTGGCGACCGGTGGCTCGCAGGTCATGGGCCACGGCGATGAGGCGCGTCGCCGTGGCGACGTCGGCCGCGGCGGGATTAAACTCGCGGCGGCTGCGATGGTCGGGGGCGCTCTCGTTCAGCAAGGCGGCCGCCCGCAACAACAGCGGTCGAACCTTGTCGGCGGAGTCGTCGGCGTTCCGGCCGGACTTGGCGCCGGCTTGCAGGTTGTCGAGGTCGCGCGCGGCCCGGCTGATGCTTTCGTCCAGCGCGGCCCGTTGTTGGGTCAGTTCGGCGGCGCGGGCTTCGGCTTCGGCCAGCGTGGCCGAAGCCACTTCGAGGGCCAGGGCTGCGTCGTCCAGGTCGGCCACCGAGGCCCCCTGGCGGGCCAGCTGCCGGTGGCGCTCCAGCTGGGTGTGAACCCGGTCGGCGTCGCGGCGCAAATCATCGAGGGCGATGATGCCCGCGTCGCGCTCGCGCCTGGCGGCCGCTTCCAGCCCGGTCAGGCGACGGTCGAGGATGGCGCGATCGGCGGCCAACTGCCGGGGCAGGGCGGCCAGGACGTCGATGGCGGCGCGGGTTTCGGCGGCGAGCCGGGTCGCGGCAGCCGATTGGGCACGAGCTTGCCGCAGCCGATTGGCGTCGCTCAGGATGATGCCGATGTCGTCGGGGGCGATGAAGAAGTGCTGGATGGGGAACAGATAGCCGAAGATGCGCGGGCATTGCAGCCCGTCGAGGCTTTGGGCCAACCCGTCCAGCTGGTGCGACAGGGCTGTGGAGCGATCATAGGCAACGGCCGCGGCCTGGCGGTAGGCGGCCGATTGAACCCGACTGAACGGCTGCAGAGCGACATCGAGACGGTCGGCGTCGCGGTGGTGGACGGTCAGCTCGGCGATGAACGCCTCGCGTTTGGCCCGGTTGGCGCGCGACATCCGTTCCAGCCCGGCCGGCAAGATAACGGTCAGAACCAGCAAGATGATGAGAAGCGTCAAAAAGGCGGACAGCACCGTCTGTAGCGTGATCACGTTATCATCCCTGTGTGAATATTATGTTTAATTATAAACCAAAATGAGCAAACTGCGCGTTTTGATTTGCAGGGCAATCGCATACTCCGCTGCAGCTGATGGATGAATCCATCAGCTGCTATATCAAACGTGTTCAAACACGTTTCCAGAGTCCCGGTCACTCCGTCGACGGCTCTCCAAACCGGTTTTTAACCGGTTTTGCTTGTCAGCTGCGGGTTTGGAACCCGCATGCATGGGGCGACATGCCAATCTGATCCGAGTATGCGGTTGCCCTGTTTTGATTTGACCCTTGCATTATTATCGAAATGATGTATGATATATCTTGGTTTGTTGGCCGGGCCGGAGTGGTGAGGCATCGCTCCCGGCCCGATTTTAGTTTTAGCAAGAGAGAGTTTCAATTGTCCAAGAAGATTTATGTAGGTAATTTGTCGTTTTCTGCTACCGAGGACCAGGTCCGCGATATGTTCGCCGAGTTCGGTGACATCCAGTCCCTGGCCATGATCAACGATCGCGACACCGGCCGCTTCCGCGGCTTCGCGTTTGTCGAGATGGAAGATTCGGCAGCCAACGCAGCTATCAACGGCCTGAACGGCAAAGAAGTTGACGGTCGCGAACTGACTGTGAACGAAGCCCGCCCGCGCGAAGAGCGTTCGGGTGGTGGTGGCGGCGGCGGTGGCTATCGCGGTGGCGGTGGCGGCGGCGGTCGTCGTAATGATTATGGCAACCGCGATCGCGGTGGCCGCAGCAACTGGTAATCAACCGCGTCCGATAGGGCGCATTAGCACAATCGTGAAGAAGGCCGTCCCGGTTTCGGGGCGGCTTTTTTATTGCTTGGATTCGGCGGTCTGGCTGCCGGCGGCGGCGATCTCCTGCCGCCATTTGTCGCGGTTGGCGTTGCGGGCGATCTTGCCACTCGACGTCTTCAGCAGCCATTTCGGCTCCACGAGGTGGACGTAGCTGACGGTGACCATGGCCCGGCGAGCCACCTCGCGGCGGATAGCGCGGCCGATCTCTCGCCGCTCCTCCTCGTCCCGCGTGGCCACCTCGGCCACGACGGCCACCAGTTCGGTGCCCTCGCGCTCGTCAGCGACGCCAAACGCCACCGCCCGGCCCGCCTTCACCCCCGGAACCTCATAAACGATGGCCTCGATGTCGGCCGGATAGATGTTCTTGCCGGCGTTGATGATCACGTCCTTGCGGCGGCCGATGACGGTGACCTCGCCGCCGGCCATGTAGCCCATGTCGCCGGTCAGGAACCAGCCGTCGGGGTCGAACGGTTGCAGATCGGGCCGCTTGTAATAGCCGGTCATGAGGCAGTCGGAGCGGATGGCGATCTGTCCGACGCGGCGATCGGCCAGCGGGCGGCCGTCGTCGTCGATGATGCGGGCCTCGGTGCCGGGGATGGTCGGGCCGCAGGAGACGAGGACGCGGGCGAGGGGGTGGTCAGCGGGAATAATTTTCGCGTAGCCATTCAAATCCAGTTCGGCCGCGTCGACGACGTCTAGCCGGGCGGGCACGCCGGGCGATGTCTGGGTGACGGCGAAGGTGTTCTCGGCCATGGCATAGCTGACGGCCAGCATCTCCGGCCGCGCGCCGTTTTCGGCAAAACGCTCCAGGAACAACTGGTGACTGTCGTGGCGCAC
>JAGOZU010000111.1 GCA_018058545.1 Promineifilum sp.
ACTCGCCGACAACTTGCCGCTTGAACGCTTCGCTGTATCGTTTCATGACTTGTTTTTTCATCAGGTCGATCCTTGGTTTCGAGTCAGTTATAGGATACCTGATGTCAATCTTATTTAGGACGGGTCAGATGGGGAGCAGGGGAGCAGGGGAGACGGGGAGCAGGGGAGCAGAGGAGACGGGGAGCGGAGGGGCGGAGGAGCCCTCTTCATTCGTAATTCGTAATTCGTAATTCGTAATTGCGGTCTCTTCATTCGTCATTCGTAATTCGTAATTCGTAATTGCAGTCTCTTCATTCGTCATTCGTAATTCGTAATTCGTAATTGCGGTCTCTTCATTCGTCATTCGTAATTCGTAATTCGTAATTGCAGTCTCTTCATTCGTCATTCGTAATTCGTCATTCGTAATTGCGGTCTCTTCATTCGTCATTCGTAATTCGTAATTCGTAATTCTCTTAATGTACGCTCGCGGCAAACGCACCACCTGATAGCGATAGCCCCCCGCCAGCCCATGCGCTCCGGCCCCCAGCCCCAGATACGGCTCGTTGCGCCAGTAGACCAGATTGTGGCGGCACTCCCGCCCCGGCCGCGCCCAATTGGATATCTCGTAATGGTCGAACCCGGCTCCGGCCATCGCCCGGCAGGCGGCCTCGTACTGGTCGGCGGCCGTGTCGGGGTCGGGAGCCATGATCGTCCCGTTGTGGAGCCAACGCTGCATGGGCGTGCCCGGCTCGATGGTCAGGCAATAGAGGCTGATGTGGGTGACGACGGGCATGGTCGCGGCCGTCGCCAGCACCGCGTCAAGCGTGCGCTGCCAGTCGCCGACGCTTTGGCCGGGCAGGCCGTAGATGAGATCGAGGTTGAGGTTGTCGAAGCCCGCCTCGCGCGCGGCTTTCACGGCGGCCACGGCCGTGGCGAAGTCATGCTCGCGGCCGAGCAACGCCAGCTCCCCGGCGTCGGCGCTCTGCACCCCGTAGCTGATCCGGTTGACCCCCGCCGCCCGAAAACCCGCCAGCCGGTCAACGTCCACCGTCTCGGGATTGGCCTCCAGGGTGATCTCGGCCCCCGGCGACAGGTCGAACGCCTCGCGAGCGGCATCGAGAATGGCCGCCACTTCCTCCGGCGCCAGCAGCGACGGCGTCCCGCCGCCGAAAAAGACCGTGGGCACCGCCGGCCGGACCGGAGCGGCCGCCCCCACCCGGCGAATCTCCTCGATGAGCGCGGCCACATAAGGCGCCTGCAACTCCCCCACCGTGGTGTAGGTGTTGAAGTCGCAATAGCTGCAGCGGTGACGGCAGAAGGGAATGTGGAGGTAGAGGGCGTGGGCCTCGCCGGATGGCACCGAATTACTCCGCGTGGACATGGGCAGCCCGCTCTTCGTCCGTCCACAAGGTATGGAGGTACTGCAGGACGGCCGCCTCCTGCTCGTCGGTCAGCGCGTTGCCCAGCGGAGCCATCGCCCCGCCGGAAGCCGCCCCGCCGTCGATGATGGCGTCGAGGATGGCCTGGTCGGACAGCTTGTAGGCCTCGCCGCCGGCGTTAAGGGCCGGGGCGTTGAGGGCGTTGACGAAGCCCTGGCCGTCCGCGCCGTGGCAAGGCACGCACCACTTGGCGAATGTCTCGCGGCCCAGCGTGGCCGGGTCGGCCGGGGTGGGCGTCAGCGCGGGCGGCGGAGCCTCATCGACGCGGCAGGCCGCCAGCAGCAAGCCCAACAGCATGGGCAGGATGAGGCGACGGCGCATTCTAGCGGATCTCGTTGCTGGGGATGGGCAGTTGCCCGGCCTCGGCGCGGCGATAGGCGGCCTGCATGCCGAGCATGATGAGCGTGATCAGCGTGAAGGCGACCAGGGCCATGACGGCGATGGTGATGAAGCCCAGATAGTTGACGTAGGAGATGTTGCAAGGCACGTCGGCCGAGCAGGTGGCCGAGGGCGGGATGATGCCGCGCTCCATCAGGACGTGGTAGGTCGAGATGCCCAGACCGATGATCGACAGCGGCAGGACATAGGTCGGCAGGTAGTCATCGCGCCGCAACGAGCCGACGAGGGTGATGATCGTCAGCGGGTACATGAAGATGCGCTGGAACCAGCACAGGCGGCAGGGGATGAAATGGGCGATTTCGCTGTAGTACAGGCTGCCGGCGGTGGCCACAAGGGCGATGACAAAGGCCAGCCAGCCGCCGTAATCCTCAAGGAATTCTGATAACTTCATGATGAATCTCCAGATGCCGGAAACGCTCCGGTGCGTGCTGCAAAGTCGGGTATTGTATCAATGGAGGCGGAATGGAGGCAACATAGGAGAGCCGCCCTACCCCTCCCCCTTCCTCACCACCGTCCGGGCCTTCTTCGGCAGCTCCATCGGCAGCTCGTGGCGCTGGACGCCGTCGAACTGGCGCAAGGCATTGGCCACGGCCGCGGCCGTCGGCACCAGCCCGATCTCGCCCACGCCTTTGGCGCCATAGGGGCCGTTGGGATCGGGCACCTCGATGCCGATGATCTCCAGCTCCGGCATCTCCTTGGCCCGCAGGATACCCATCTGCCGCAGGCGCGTGGACTTGGGGTAGCCGCCCTCCATGGGCATCGACTCGCTGATGGCATAGCCCAGCCCCATGTGGATCGACCCCTCCAGCTGGCCCTCGAACAGCGTCGGGTTATAGATGCGTCCCGCGTCGTGGGCGGCCGTCACCTTGGCGATCTGGCCGTCGTCATCGAGGACGACCAGCTGCGTGGCGTAGCTGTAGGAGTAGTGAGTCACGATCTTGCCGTCCCGGGGCTTGTCCGTGCGGGTCGTCCAGTCGACGGTGAACGTCCCGTCATAGGTGCGACCGGCCAGTTCGGCCAGCGTGTGCGTCTCCAGGTCCTTCTTCAGCTTGCGGGCGGCGATGATGATGGCGTTGCCCACCAGCGACGTGGCCCGCGAGGCCGTGGTCATGCCCGCCTCCTGCTTGAAGGCCGTATCAACCCGCACCCGCACGATGCTTGGGTCGATCCCCGTCTCCTGGCCCAGCGTCTGCACGGCGATGGTGTGGACGCCCTGCCCCATCTCCGTCCAGCCGTGGTCGATGTAGATGCGGTCGGCCGACTCGACGGTGATACTGGCCATGGACTGATCGGGGATGCCGTTGCCGATGCCCGTGTTCTTGATGCCGCAGGCGATACCGGCGTATTTGGCGGCGTAGAACTGGTCCTTCACGGCCAGCAGCGTCTCGCGCGCCCCCGCCCCGCCCTCGATGACCTGCCCCGTGGAGGTCACGCTGCCGTTCACGATAGCGTTGTCATAGCGGAACTGCCAGCGGTCGAACCCGCCCTGCAGGCACAGGTCATCGATGCAGCTCTCCAGCCCAAAGGCGGCCTGATTGACGCCGAAGCCGCGCATGGCCCCGCAAGGCGTGTTGTTGGTATAGACGGCCAGCGCCTCCACATCGGCCGCGGGCACGGTGTAGGCTCCGGTGGCGTGCCCGGCGGCCCGCTCCAGCACTTCCGCGCCGACTGAGGCATAGGCCCCGCTGTCGCCCACGAACTTCACCTTGACATAAGTCAGCATGCCGTCGGCGTCGCAGCCCACGGTGTAGTCCATCCAGATAGGGTGGCGCTTGGGGTGCATGGCGATGGACTCGTCGCGATTGAGGCTGACCTTGACCGGCCGCCCCGTCAGACAGGCCATGATGGCCGCGTGCCCCTGCACGGACATGTCTTCCTTGCCGCCGAAGCCGCCGCCATTGGGCACCAGCGTCACACGGACGGCCTCCTTGGGCTGCCCCAACAGCTTGGCGATCTGCACCCGGTCGTCATAGACGCCCTGGCTCTGCGACAGCACATGGACGACCACGCCCTCGTTGTTGGCCGCGTGTCCGGTCGAACCTGCGCCGTCGCGAACCGGCTCGGCCACGGCCGTCTCGGTCTCCATGAAGCCGTGCTCGATGCGCTGGGTCTGGAAGACGCCCGTGGCGGTGAAAGCGGTTTTGGCGAGGGCCGCGGCCATGTCGCCGCGGACATAGCCGCTGCGGCCGAGCAAATTGCCGTCGTGGTTGGTGTGGTTGACCTTGGGCGCGCCCGGCTCCAGCGCCTTGTGCGGGTCGGTCACCGGCTCCAGCACCTCGTAATCGATCTTGATGAGGGCCGCCGCGGCGCGGGCCACGGCCTCCGATTCGGCCACAACCCCGGCCAGCACGTCGCCGACATAGGCCGTGGTCTCGCCAATGGCCACCATCACCGGCCAGTCCTGATGAATGAGGCCGATGTAGCGGTCGCCGGGAGTGTCGGCGGCGGTGATGACGCGCACGACGCCGGGACAGGCTTCGGCCGCGCTGGTGTCGATGGCCAGCACGCGCGCCCGCGGGTGGTCGCTGAAGCGCAACGCCCCGTAGGCCATGCCCGGCAGGAAGATGTCGTTGGTGTACTTGTGGCGGCCGAGCACCAGGTCGGAGGCGATATATTTGGGGTGGCGGCCGCCGACGCGGGCGTCGGGTATGGGCGGCGGCACTTCCTCTTCCTTGTGGATGGCCTCGGCCGCCGTCTCGATGGCGTCGATGATCTTCTTGTAGCCCGTGCAGCGGCACAGGTTGGGCGTCAGCGCCTTGGCGATCTCGTCGCGGGTGGGGATGTCGTTCTTGTTGATCAGCGCGTTGGCCTGGATGACGATGCCGGGGATGCAGAAGCCGCATTGCACGCCACCCTTGGCCACAAAGGCGTTGGCGTAGACGTTCTGGCGGTATTCGCCCAGCCCCTCGACAGTCGTCAGGCGGCCGCCGGCCAGCTTCTTCATCGTGGTGGCGCATCCCAGCACCGCCTTGCCGTTCAGGTCGACGGCGCAGCAGCCGCAAGCCGCCTGGGGGGCGCAGCCGTCCTTGGCCGACAGGATGCCTTCTTCCAGGCGCAGGTAGTTCAACACGGATTGCTCCGGGTCGCCTTCATATTGCCTCAGTTCGCCGTTTAGCCAGAATTCCATTGCCAACTCCTTCCAAAAATTACGAATTACGAATGACGAATTACGAATAACGAATTACGAATTACGAATGACGAATGACGAATGAAAGACCGGGCAATCGGGCCACGAAGTCTTTGGCTCTTTCGTCGAGTCGTCATCAGGCGCCCCGGGCTTGCAGATTGTAGGTCAGGGCGCGCCACCAGGCGTGGGCGATCAGCAGCAGGAACATCACGCCGATGGACAGGACCATGATCTCGCTGGCCTGGCCGGGACTGACCCAGGCCCACACGGCCAGCAAGGCGGGAAAATCGGCCAGCAACCAGACGAAGCGCCACGGGCCGGAAAGCTCGCGGAAGTAGCCGCTGATCAGCAGGAAATAAATCGCCAGCCCGCCCCACTTGAGCCAGGTGAAGAGATGCAGCCACCATAGCGCGGGGCCGAAGTCGCCGCCGAGGCCCAGCTGCCGCGTCAGGCTGAATAGCTGGACGTTCTCCATGACGTCGGCCAGCATGATCAGCGGCGCCAGCGCCACGGCCGCCCGCGGCGTGTACTGGTCGGTTTCCAGCGCGACCGCCAGGGCGAAGGTGGCCAGAAAGCTGCCATAGAGCGCTATATAAAGGAAGTCCCAGCGGTTGAGGCGGTCCATCGCCGCGGCCGATCCCTCCGGCTCGAAGAGTTGCCGCACCTCGTCCTCGGTCCGGGCGAACTCGAAAGCCAGCACCGGCGACCTGAATCCGGGCGACATGAGGCCGACCTCGCGCGGGACGACAAAAGACATGAGCAGCGTGACGGCCAACGTGCCGACGCCGAGGATGCCGCTGAGAAGAAATAGCCGATCGCGCATTGCAAAGTAAAGGCCGGCCCCGCCGGTCGAGCGACCGTGCTCATCGAGGCCGTGCCGTATATAGTAACCGGTTTACGGCGATCTGTAAATTAAAATTGGTCAGATCGTATGACCAATTTTGGCTAATATGACGAACTGACGGTTATCGCGAGCCATGATCCGCCGAGGCAGGCTCCCCCCGCCGCCGATTCAATTGATGATGTGCATCGCCCGATTCAGGCGATCGTCGGGATCGTACCGCTCTTTCAGCGCCGCCAGCCGCGCCAGGGTCGCGGCGGGAAAGCCGTCGCCGACACGCTCGTTCTTCTCCTCACCCTCGAGAAAATTCATGTACACCGTGCCGGTCATCGCCGGGCGGAGGGCGGCCTTCAGCCGGCGCATGTGATCGACCACCACATCGCGCACCGGCGGCGCGGGAACCATGTACACCGCGTCCAGCAACAATTCTGCGTCGCGGTGACCGAAAGCGCTCGCCGTCGCGCCGGCGCGCCCGACAGCGCCGCCCGCATGCCGAATTTCGATGAAAATGAGGGGTACGCGCCCCTCCTGCATCGTCGCAAAGCGAACGATCGTATCGATGGCCCCGGCGCTCAGGTCGCGCAGCCATGCCCCGGTCGTCATGGCAGGGACGGGATCTTGCGGGTCCTGGCTGATTTCGTCCGCTTCGGCGAAGGGCATGGCGCGGAAATCGTCGATGATGGGCGCTCGCCACGCGCGCCAGTCGTCCATGAGCGCGGCGCCCTCCTCGAGCGGGCCACAGAAGCAGCCGGCCAAAACCGTCAATGTTTGGCCGCGCAGCGGCGCAGGAACGAACTCCATGTCCGGCAGGCTCATGATCTTGACCGAGGTGGTCATCTCTTCCGGCAACGTGGGCAGCCAGTCGCGCCAGCGGCGCAACACGGCCGCCGCCGAATCGGCCGGCCAGACGAGGCGGCCGCCATAGACGGTCTGCACCGGGAACAGCCGCACGGTCATGGCCGTGACAACAGCCAACCCGCCGCCGCCGCCGCGAAGCCCCCAGAACAGATCGGCGTTCTCCCCGGCCGAGACGGTGAGCCGCTCGCCGCCGGCCGTCACCGCATCAAAGTCCACCACGGTGTCGGAGGCCAGGCCGTGCTTGCGGCCGAGCCAGCCAAAGCCGCCGCCGAGGGTGTAGCCGACCGCGCCGACGTCGGACGACGACCCGAGCAACGGGGCCAGCCCATGGCGTTGGGCTGCCGCCAGCACATGACCCCATTTGGCGCCGGCTTCGACGCGGGCTGTGCGCGCGATCGGGTCGATCGCCACGCCGGTCATAGGGCTGGTGTTGATCAGCAGCGCGCCGTCGGCCATCCGCACCAGGCCGTGGCCGGTCGCCTGAACGGCGATGTCCAGGCCGTGATCGGCCGCGTAGCGCACCGCGCCGACCACGTCTTCGTCGTTGGCGGCCATGACCACCAGCGCGGGATACTGGTCGAAAACAAGATTGAAACAGGCGCGCGCGCCATCGTAACGGGGGTCGTCGGGGGTGATCACCTCGCCGGTGATCGAGCCGCACAGATCATGAATGGCGGGAGTGGACACGGGCAAACCGGTTGAATTGGGCATCGATTCCTCTTGATTGAATTCTCTCAGTCTGATCGGGATTGTTGGCCATCGCTCGATGGAACCATCTCAGGCGTCGGTCGATTAACTAAACAGCCAGGCGGCCGTCGTTCGCGGGTTTTGTCGCGGATGGCGGGAGCCGGGGCGAGTGTTCATTCTCGCCTCCGCCGTCGATCATAAACGGCAATGGAGCCGGGCGATCGTGATTTTATCCAACTTTAATCCGGCTCGCCGGAATGGAACGCCGTTCTGCGCAACCATCGCCGGGTTGGCGCCCGGCCCCGTACATCGCACCGCTCATCACCCGCCTCAGGGGCGAATAAAGATCAATCCTCGCGGGTCGCCACCATAATCTCGTTCACCAGCGCCGCCAAATCGTTGAGGAGGGAATCGGTCGGGGCGGCGTCGCCCAGGCCGGTGAAGGTCAGGGTGATGGTCAGCCCGTCGGCTACGGCCCCGTCGGATTGCACCTCCTCGAACGAGCGCAAGGAGTCGACCCAGTCCGCCACCTGCCGGGATTGGTCGGCCGTCAGCGTCACCTCGCCCACGACCTCCGCCGGCTCGCGGCGGCAGGAGGCGACGACGGCCGTCTCGCCCCGCACGGTGACGACGTCGCAGAACCCGGCGATGCCTCCCACGCGCCGCCATTCAAAGCCGCCGGCCAGCGACTCCAGTTCCTCGCCCTTGTCGCTCCCCTCCGGCGTCGCCCGCCCGCCCTGGGCCAGCCAACAGGCAGCCAGCGCCAGCGACAACAGGATTAGCGACCCTATCAGCCCGACGCGCCACTTGTGCATCGTGTCCTCCGCGATAAAAGATGGGCGTATTGTAGCAGATTTGATTGATTTTTAGACCTGACAGGTTTGGAGCGGACTCCTGTCCGCCAACCTGTCAGGGCTGGGAGGGGTGTACGTGTGGGGACGAGACAGCGGCTTCCGCTAGGCTCTCAGCAGCGTTGTGACCGCGATATCCTCATCGACATCTTCCCAGTGAATGCCGATGCCACGGGCGATCAGCCGCCAATTAGCGCGCTGTTCCGGCGTCGCTTCTCTCAATCGGGGAAACCATTCCAATGGGACAGACACCTCGCGGCCGTCCGCGAGCATGACGATCATGGCATCATCGGTGAAGCGAACGTTTTCCGCTAACGTCGCTGTTGGGCTAATTGTATTTGAGATGTTCATACCACTTTTCCAAAAACAGCGTTGCGTTTTCTTCGACGAGTTCCCTGAGTTGTCGCAGTTCTCTTGAATTATAACCAACAGCCCAGGCCAGTGTCACCGGGGAAAGCCAGAATTTTGCGGCATTCTCCGCGGTTTCAATGTGGATATGGGGTGGTTCATTATCTTCCTTGCTAAAAAAGATAAACCAAAACCCCGCCTCCCGGCGGGGTCTGTCATTTCACACTCCGGGTTTCGGCCGAAACCCGCACACCCCTACCTACGGCTGCCCGAAGGCCGCCTTCGTGCTGGGCAGGAGACCGATGATCAGCGCCAGCACATTCATGACCACGTTGATGCCGATGTCGCCGAACGTGTTGCCGCCGAACAGGCTCATGGCGTGGAAGATGAGGTTGATGGTGGCGATGGCCACGACGAACAGCCAGCCGCGCGGGTCCAGGTTATACAGCTGCCGGGCCACCGACAGCCAGATAGCCGCCAGCAGAAACGACAAAAACGCCCCGATCCAGGAGATATTGCCGGAGAAGAAGCGCAGGTTGTTCCAGCCGATATTGATGCCCATGAACCGCAGGGCGTCGATCAGGTCCAAAATACCGATGATCGCCGCGCCGACAACGAGAATCCACACCCAGATGGTGCGCGAACGACGGGGAGAAGCAGACATAGTGATAACTCCTTAAACAGATTGATGATTAGATACGATTCGGGTACGGCTCGGCCGTCCAGGCGCGGTTGGCCTGCCATTGGACATAGAACCCGGCCGCGGCCATCAGCATGAACAGCACGGCCCAGATGACCCCGGCGTCCAGCACCGCCTTCACGGCATTGGTGAACGCGCTGGTCAGCGAGACCCCGCCCGGCCCCAGGGCCAGCGTGCCCACGGCCAGCGCCGCGCCGCCGATGGCCGTGGCGGCGATGATGACCACCTTGGCCAGATTATAGCGGAATGTGACCACGATGAGGGCGATGGCCGCGACGATGCCCACCGTCCAGGAGAGGATGGCGAAGTCCAGCCCGATGAGCTGCATCAGGCCGACCCCCAGCCCGTAGCCCAGCGACCCGGCTATCATGGCCACGGCGAAGAAGTAGAACAGATAGGACATGACGGCGAAGACCACGGCCACGAAGAAGCCAACCACCCAGCTGGTGGCCGTGCCGAACATGCCGCCGCCGAGCAACGCCTGAATCGTCTGCGCCCCCAGCACGAAGCCGAAGAAAAAGCCCCAGATGGGCAGCAAGCTCAGGAACAAGCGATAGCCGCTGAAGGCGACCAGCGTCCCGAACCCCAGAGCGATGACCACCGCGCATAAAAGCTCCAACCCTGTTACCATAATTTACCTCCAAATGACCGCATGGATTGACGGACAAGGGCGGCCGTTGCGTGTGACATGCGCGTGAGTGGTGACGGCCAACCCACGGCAATTCTAACCGATTGCTCATCTTGACGCCAATGATCTAAAAATCAGCCGCCATGGCCGGGACGGCTGCGGGAGTGACTAATTGGGTAGGCATACGAAGTCAATGACCGACTTCTTATCAAAGGGACGTGCTCGATTGTGAAGTTGTCTGCGGTTCCAGGCATGGGCGAAGGCCTTGAGATGGCGATTAAGCCAA
>JAGOZU010000040.1 GCA_018058545.1 Promineifilum sp.
TCCAAAGTCCTGTCCGGCGAATTAGCTCCCGGAGCCTCTCATTCATTTGACTGTCTGGCGTATGGAATGCAGGAGGGGTACTATCATTCGTTTACAGTGACGGCCAAGGATGTGGAACTCCTGGGCGAGGTATCGGCCGGCACGCAGGCCCTGGTCAAGGTCGCCCTGCCTATCGTTGTTCAGGTCGACCCCAAGGACAATGTGACCACCCTGATGAAGGGGGGTAATGCGCAGTTCCGTATCGTGGTGATGAATCCTCTGAGCACCGACTTGGCGAATGTCTCTACGGCGGCCACGATCCAATATTATGATGTCGGCACCGGTGGATATGCGGATCCGGTGAATGCTCCTGATGATTGCAGCAGATCGTGGGGGACGATAGCCGAATTCGAGGAAAAGCCATATGTTTGTTCCATCCCCGCGGTCACGACTCCCTTTAAGTTAATTATCGAGGCGAAGGGCACCCATCCGAGCGAGGGGATTAGAACGGATTTGGCCGAGGTTGAGATCTCGGTGATCGATCTGGCGTTGGAGGTGACGGCCAATCCGTCCGTCGTCAACGCCGGGACACCGACCTTTGTCACCTTCAATGTCGAGTTGCACAACCGCAGTCGCGAGACCGTGACCCTCACCTCGCTGACCAGCGATCGGCACGGCGATTTATTCGCCGCGGGATTGACCGATAATACCTGCCCGGGAATCGCCGTGGCGATGGGCGAAAACGAAACCCGCACATGCAGCTACAAGCAAGAACTGACGGTAGGCTCAGCCGCGTTCGTCAACTTTGTCACCGCGGGCGCCTTCTATGGGACCGGCAACAATACCAAATCATTTGTCGTCACTGACGCCGTGACCGTCAGCGCCCCACTCGATGTGGAATTGACCGCCAATCCGTCCCATCTCGTCGCGCCCGGTGGCAATACCATATTGACCGTGCAGGTGACGAACAACACGGCTGCCGATCTGACCATCAATGAATTGATCGACGCAATATCGGGCAACCTTGGTGGCGTGGGCAGTTGTCAGATTCCTCAAGCCCTTTCCGCCGGAGAGAGCTACACCTGCGCCTATCCGATCACCATCAGCGGCAAGGTCGTCGGCGATGTGGTATCGCGCATGATCACGGTCCGGGCCACGGGGGATGTGGCGGCAAGTGCCACTGTCAATATCGCCATCACGGCGCCTATCCACGCCGAGGTGATGTTGCCGGCGGTCACCAAGTTAAGCTTGTTTGGCGAGCCTTACAATTCCGCCTGCAAAGCCATGCCGATCATGCCCCAAATCTCTTACTTCGGCTTACCCGATGACAATTGGGATTTCTATCGAATCACCTTGACGGCTCCATCTTATCTGAAAGCCTCGATCAAGAACTTTATGGTCGGTGTTCCCGGCGGGGTTAACGCCGGCCAATTGGTGATTTATGGTGGCGCTGATTGTGAACACCTGGCTGCCAAAGGGAACAACGGTGAACCGGGTTTGGTGCCCAACCGGGTGGTTTCTCTCGCTGATGTGCAGGCTGAGGGAACATACTATATCGCCGTCTATGTGAGTAAGGGCGAGTTTTTCAATAATAAAGACATCTATGAACTGAATGTTCAGGTGACTGCGCCATAGGTGAATGAGCGTCTCCGGTTGAACATTCTCGCGAATGGGAATGGCCGGCCGGGGTGGGTGGCTCCGGATATCGTTATTGGCTCTCTCAAGGAGTTGGGCCGTCATAAAAGGAACTCTTGACGTGAACAGAAAATACCGATCTTTCATCGCCCTGTTGATCCTGAGCGTGACATGTACTATATGCCTGAGTGTGGTGATGAGCGCGCGGCTGATGGCCGAAGGCACGGCCGCCGACGCCGCGGGCGACCCGCATCTCATCAGCTCCCAATCTCCGCGGCTGGTGTCAGTCGCGCCTGGAGGAGACGCGGAGTTCACCATCACCATCACCAACACCGGCCCCGTCGAATTTGATACCATCACGGTCACCGATGCCCTCGCGCCCGACTGCAACAAACATATTGACTTTACCTCGCCACTCGTGCCTGGAGCGACGCACAGCTACACCTGCGAGCGACAGAATGTGACCCAGAACTTCCTGAACATCATTCAGGTGACCGGTTTTGCCGGGGCCAGACCGCCCGTCACCCATCAATCGGATGCCTATGTCCGGGTGTCGATCTCGGAGCTTCGTATCAGCAAGACCCATGAATTTCAGGACAGTCAAGTAGTGGCTTTCGGCGGCGAGGCTACCTTTAACGTTAAGGTCACCAATACATCGGGCGCGGCCTTGACGGTCTTGAAGATCGATGACGATCGAATGGAAAATTGCGACTTCATCCCCAACCCTCCTCCAATCCTCCTTTCGAACGGAACCATAGATCTGGAATGTTCCATGGCCAATATTCAGGAGGCGATGACGACTATCATCTCCGCCACGGCCAAAAACACGAATACCGATATAACATTTGTCGCCACCGACGCCGCCTGGATTGAACTGCTGAAGCTGGAGGCCGAGCTGACGGCTTCGGCCGCTACGATGCCGGAGCCGGGTGATGTGGTCACGTATACCGTCGATTTGACCAATACCGGCAGCGTTAGCCTGACGCCGACTGCGCTGGAAACCGATGTTTTCGGCAACCTGCTGGATCCGTCAAACCCGCTGGTGCCGGCGGGGACCAATACCTGCCTGTCGGCGGTGCAGCCTCTGGCTCCGTCCGGCGGGGCTTATCAATGCGCCTTCGAGGTTGAGGTCAACGCCCAGCCGCCGGACTTCACTCTGACGCTTAGCGCAACGGGTCAGGAGTCAGGCGGCCTGTCGATGACCACGACAGCCGCGTCGACTATCACCATCACAGACGTTCCCGCGTCGCTGGAGTTGACGCTGACGGCCGATCCGCCGTTCATTCCCCCGCCCGGCCGGCCGGTCGACTTCACCATCCATGTCAAGAATACCAGCGCTGTGGATGCCATCACCGTGACCCAACTGGAAGACGAATTTCTGGGCGACCTGAATGGCGTGGGTACCTGCGCGCTGCCGGCGGAAAATGTTCTCCCCGGCACAACCTACAGCTGCCAGTTTTCTGCCCAGGTAACCGGGCAGGACGGCGAAGAGCATACGCGCGAGATCACCGTCGATGCCGTCAGCGATGACACGGTGCCACAGGCGCTAAACGCGGCCGAGACCGTCACCGTGGGTATCACTCGGCAGGCAGGGGGCAAATTATATCTGCCCATCGCCACCGATGATGTGGTTGAGCCGAATAATCATTGCCTCCTCGCCTATCCGCTCATCCCGGGACGGCAATATTATTTCCTGCCCCCTCGGCAATACGACGATACCCTGCCCCTCGACCAGAGGGACCTGGATTACTTTTCCTTTACGCTGGATCAGGCGGCCAAAGTGCGGATTGATTTGACCAACTTCCTGCCCCAGTTCGTTCCGTCCCCACCCCAAACCAGCAAGGGGCAATTGATCGTTAGAGGCTCGACTCCGAGTGCAAACCCGCCGTGTGTGCCCGTCATTTCCCAGCACATCATCACCCAGGCCAACAACCAATTCCAGGTGGCCAACAACGGGACGCTGGCAGCGGGGCGCTATTACATCCAGCTCATCAACGATGGTCCTTCCAATGTGATGACGTATTACGGAATTATTGTACGAGTAGAAATACCTTAAGCTTGACCTTCACTTAAGTCATTTACGATGCGAGAGAGACGAAGTGTACCGAGTAATTGAACGGGAATTCCACGGGAACGGGTTCGGGACGGGCTGAATCCGGTGAGATAGAGCGCGCCTGAGGCGTCGGATCATCAATGGCAGTAGCGAGTTTGTTCGAAGATCTTCTGGATCAATATAAACTGGAAGAACGCATCGCGGAAAAGCGGTATACTGATCTGTACCTGGCCTATGATATCGACGACGACCGACCGGTATGGCTCGATATTACGCGCGACCGCTACGCCAATGACAGCTTGTTCGTCGGCCGGTTTATCAATCGCGCGCGGGCGCTGGCCCAGGTTCGCCATCCCAATATCAACCCGGTGCTCCACGTCGGCAAGGCCTCCGGCGGCGCGCCTTATGTGGCTCAGGCGGCCGTGGATGGTTACTCGCTCACTCATCGCCTGGAACAACTGGCCCGGCGTGAGACCCCGGCAAACCCGCTCTATGCCCTCAAGCTGGTTCGTCAATTGGCCGACGCCTTGCTCCTGGCCGAGCGTCTGGAGATACTCCATTACGATCTGCAGCCGGATAACATCCTGTTGAAACGGGTCACACTGCCGACCGATGACACAGTCGTCCTGGTCGATCTCTTCGTCCCGATTGAACAAAACCGCCATGCCGTGACCGAAAAAGGTGATCCCCGAAGGGATTATCTTTCCCCGGAACAGCGTGGCGGCAAAGAGGTTACGGCCGCGAGCCAGGTCTATTCTCTGGGGGCGATACTGTATCGCTTGCTGGCTGGAAAGATGCCCGACCATTCGGTCACCATGAGTGGTACGGCGTTCAACCGCTTGTTCGGCCGTGTCACCGCCCTGGAGCGCGAGCGCCCCGGCCTGGCTCCGGCCACCTATCGGCTGATCGATCGCAGCCTGAGAAAGGATCCTGGCGGCCGCTATCCGACCATCGAAGCATTTGTCGCTGACCTGGACAGCGCGCTGGCGGCCGAAGATCTGCATCTCGGCGCGACAGCCAAGCTGGCACCGACCACCCGCAGACCTCTGACCTGGCTGATCCCTTTATTGGTACTGGCGCTATTTCTGTCGGTGGGAGCCGTGGTCATGGGGAATCTGCGCGATATTCGCACCGGGATTGATGCGATGGGGGCATTACCCCCCGCGTCCCTGGCCATGACCATGACGGGCGAGGCAACGGCGGCCGCGACACCACCTTCCATTGCCACCGGGCCACCCCAGCCGACGACTATTGCCGGCGCAGTTGCTGAACAGCCATCGCCCACGACCCACGCAACGGACCTGCCCACCGAACAAAGCGTAACCCAACCCCCGGAACCATCGCCAACTTCATCCCCGACCCCGGAACCTACCTCGACTCCGACGCTGGAGCCGGAGGTGCCGCGCGTCCGGGTGATGCACAATCTGGTCAACCTTCGTCGCGGGCCGGGCGTCGCCTTTGCCTCGATAGGCAGTGTGGCGGGCGGGAAGCTGCTGGATGTCATCGCCTGGAATAACGACAGGGAACACCCGTGGTATCTGGTGACGACCGAAGAAGGGCGCATCGGCTGGATTGCGGCTGAGGTCGTGCAGGCCGTGAATCCCGAGGCACTCGCGAGCGTGCTGCCGGCGGCCACGTTGCCCTCCGCTCCTGTGCCCAGTGCGACCCCGGGGGTGACGCCCAGCGTGGTGGTGATCGTCACCGCCCAGCCGACGGTTGATCCCGGCAGTGGCGGCAGCCCGTCCACGCCCGAGGAACCGCCACCGACCGAACAACCGACGCAACCCCCGGTCGAGCCGACATCCACGCCCAAGCCATTTCCAACCGACTCACCCTCGCCTTAAATTATCAATGATGCCGACTTTTAAGAGATGCGTCCGGACAGGACGGCCGATAACAGGATTATTTATCTTGGCTAATAACCATACGCAATCGATAGACAGATCAATCGTGAAACGAATCAACAAGCGCCATCCGATCAACCTCCTGGCTTTGGCTCTGATGTTGGTGCTGGCCATCGCCACCAGTCCCATTAGTCAGGCCGCCGACGGCCCGACCATCGATCTCAATGGGGGAGAGGCGGGAGTCGATTACTCGGCAAATTTTGTTGAGAATATGCCCGGATTGATCATCGTTTCGGCCAATTTGCAGATAGAGTATGAACCGGACGTGATCACCGGTGCCGTCGCCAAATTCATCAATGACCCTCGACCCGATTCCGGGGTAGAGTCGCTGGCGATTGATGGCGGTGTGGCCGGCGGCTTGAAGGCGAACTATTCGGCCGCGACCGGGGAGCTGGCGATCACCGGTCAGGCCACGATTGATGAGTACGAACAAGCCCTGCGCAAGCTGACTTATTTCAATACCTCGGAAACGCCCGACGCCACTCCCCGCACGGTGGAGGTGACGGTCAGGGATGGGGAGAAGGTCAGCCCACCGGCCAATGTCACGATCACCGTTGTGGCCGTCAATGATGCCCCTGTGCTCGATCCCGACTGCGCCATGACACTGGGCAGCATAGGCGAAGATAGTCCGCCGGCAAACGGCGTGCAAATCCTGGGCATCATTAGCTCGGGTAAAAAGAATGGAGCCCCCTGTGTCCCCATCGCGGATAAGGACAGGGACGCTCGCAGAGGATTTGCCGTCATTGGAGTTGATACGACCAATGGACAATGGCAATACCTTGTGGAAAACGATATCAATTGGCAGAATTTTCCCGTCGTGTCGAACACGGCGGCCGTTTTGCTGGGAGAATCGGCTCGCATCAGGTTTATCGCTAACCCCAATTATTACGGCCAAGCCGGCTTCTCGATCAGGGCCTGGGATCGATCCGGGGACAGGAGTAGCGGAACGACGGGTGTCGATGTCTCGATCAATGGCGATCCCTCACCTTTCAGCGAAGACTCCGCTACGGTGACGATCTCCATCAACTCCGTCAACGATCTGCCCGTCGTTGATCTGAACGGTGCGGGAGAGGGTATCAACTACACCACCCAATTTTTTGAAGGTGGATCGCCGGTCCCCATCGCCGGTTATCAGGCATCTATCACCGATCCGGATCATACAAAATTGAAGAAACTGACAATCACGCTCACGAACCGGCTGGATGGAGCGGCGGAATCGCTGGCAACCGGCACACTGCCTATAAGCGCCGTCACGGTCAAGCCATACGATCCGATCACGGGGATGCTCGTTATAGAAGGCGAAGAACTGCGCTCCAAATATGAGGAGATTTTGCGCGCGGTTACCTATGTCAATAGCGCCGAAACACCCTCGACTGCCGATCGCATTGTGACGGTTGTGGCCAATGACGGCATAGGCGAAAGCCTGCCGGCGACAACCACGATCAAAATACTCCCGCCCAACAACGCCCCCGTCCTCGATCCAGCTTTGAAATTGACGCTGGCTGATATCGCCGAAGACGCTATTGCTCCGCCGGGTGCAAAAATAGCGGAGATATTGGGGAATGCGACCGACGCGGGCGGGGCCACGATCGATCCCATCACTGATCCTGATAGCGGCGCGCTGGAAGGTATCGCCATTATCGGAGCCGGCGCCGACACGTCCAAGGGGCAGTGGCAATACAGCCTGATGGGCCCGCCTGCGGCCGGCAGCTGGTTGCCCATCGTTGGTGTCACGGAAAATGCCGCGCTATTGCTGTTTGATTCGGCCTGGCTACGTTTTGTTCCCGCAGCTAATTATTATGGCCCTGCCGATCCTCTCACCTTCCGTGCCTGGGACAGAACCGTGGGGGGGAATGGACAATCCGGCGTGGACACAACCGTCAATGGCGGCCATACTGCCTTCAGCGTCAACACCAATAGCATCAAAACACAGATCACACCGGTAAACGATCCTCCGCTCCTGGGCGGTATCCCCACCGAGCCGCTTACCTATGAGGAAGCTAACCCGACTCGGGTGCTGGCGCTGGCGGGCGCGCTGACGCTGACCGATCCTGATAGCCCGAATATGACATCGGCAACTATTCAGTTGACGAACCCGGCTGACGGCAGCGCCGAATTGCTTTCGGTCACTATCAGTGACCCGAAAATTACGTCAACATACATCGGCGGCATCCTGCAGTTGACCGGTGACGCGCCGATCACGGCCTATCAGGAAGCATTACGCACTGTAGCCTATCGGAACACCTCGCGTGATCCCGACCCGGTTGATCGAATCATCAATTGGTCAGTTTTCGATGGAAAGGCCAGCTCGACGACGATTTCGATGGTTGTCAAGGTTCAGCCGGTCAATGATCCGCCGGAACTCGATCTCGACGGCATCGGGCCAAATCTGGATTTCAACGCGATTTTCTATATCAATCGTGGACCGGTTCCCATCGTCGCCCCCAGCCTGGTGCTGATCGATCACGATAACACGACGATCAAGTCGGCCACCATCAATATCACCAACCTCAGGGATGGTTCGGCGGAAGCCCTGTCGGCCGACACCAGCGGGGCGGGCAATATCACCGGCAGCTACGACCCCGCCACCGGCGTTCTAAGTCTGACCGGCGCGGACAGTGTTGCCAACTATCAGCGTGTTCTGCGCACGGTGACCTACGACAATAAACAGGGCAAGCCCAACACCGAGAAGCGGATCGTCGAATTCACTGTGAAGGATAACAAGGATGGCGTCAGCGAAGTCCGGACATCCACCGTGACGTTCGTTGTCGCGCCAACCGTACACCTGTTTATGCCCATGACTGCGTGGGCTTATCGTCGCGCGGAAGAACCGAATAATACGTGCTCCCAAGCGATGGATGTCCATCTGAACGTTGATGAGACATTTAATATCTCCGCCGGCGACACCAGCGACTGGTTTTATTTCGATGTGCTGTCGGCCGCCAACCTGACAATCGAACTGCGCGATTTCCTGCCCAAAAATGGGCAGATACAGATTAGCAAAGAGAAGGAGCCGGGGCAGGGATGCGGCGCCAACTCAGGCAATCTGGAACTGATCGGTTTCAACGGTGAGTCAGATCTGAAACCCAATAGAACCATAGAACTTGGCCAAAGGCCACCTGGTCGCTACTATATCTGGATCATCAATGATGATTCAACAGTCGCCACCAGTCACTATCGCCTGTTTGTTCGAACGAAATAAAGTGCTTGACAGAATCGCCCACTCGTTCTATAATTTCGCATAATACTGTTAAGTGGACATAACAGGTTTTGGAAATATAGCAGCGAGAGGCGGTCATGGATTCCAAACCACAACGCGAACTGTTTACTGACTCACAGACTGAGGGAGACGTCGGGCAACGGGCGACATCCCTAACACCGGAAGCATCGTTGCAGGCGGCTTTGGGCATGTTTGAGCGCTACCTGATGGATGAGGGTTTCGCGCTCAACACCGTGAAAGCCTTCGTCAGCGACATCCGCTTGCTCGGCCGCTATCTGGGCATCGGCACGCCGATCGGCGAGATCGGCACAAAGAATCTCAACGACTACCTGCATTGGTTAACCGACGAGCGGGGGGTTCCTTGCAGCCCCAAATCCTATGCGCGTCGCGTGACCGCGCTCAAGGTCTTCTTTCACCAACTATATGAGGCGGGCGCGATCCCACAGGATCCGTCGGCCGCGGTGATCCAGCGGAGCGTCAGCAGCCCGCTGCCGGATGCCCCGCGCGTTGGCGATGTCAGCCGCGCGTTGGAAGTCGCCAATGCCTGGCGGGTGGGGGATGCCGACCACAAGCCGGACGCGCGACCCTATCTGCTGTTGAGCTTGCTGCTCAAGACGGGGATCAAAAAGGGCGAGGCGATGGCCATTGTGCCCAACCATATCGACGATAGCGACCCCGACAAGCCGGTGCTTTACGTGCGCTACGCCAATCCACGGCTTCGCTACAAGGAGCGCAAGGTGCCTCTGGACCCCGAATGGCTCGAAGTCCTGGATGAATATATCCAGCAGTATCGCCCGACGGATACGCTGTTCACCTGCACGGCGCGAAACCTGGAATATATCTTGCGCGATGTGGCCGAGGCGGCCGAATTGCCCCCCGGCGTTATCTCGTTCGAGAATCTGCGCTGGGCGTCGGCGCTACAGGATTGGCGCGATGATGTCGAGCAGGACGACATACGCCAGAAGCTCGGCCTGTCGAAGATCGGCTGGCGCGAGACAAAGACGAAGTTGCGCCGTCTGGCCGAGCGGGAGCAGATCGACCCGGAGATGGCCTAGTCTTCTTCCTGATCCGGCTCGGGAGCCGGCCGGGGCGGCTTTTCGAATAAGAAGACTTTTTCTTCCGGCTCGATGACATCGAAGCTGATCTCACGCCGCTCGACCTCGAGTTTTTCCGTTTTTTCCGGCCAGGTGTAGTAGAGAACCGCCACCAGCCGGTAAGGGTTGGTCGGCTCGGCGTCGCGTAAATGCATCGTCAGCCGGAAGGTGGGAGCCATCGACTCAATGACGATCAGGGAGCTGACCGTCTCGCCCCTGGCGTTGGTGATGACGATGTCGATGGACGGCCGTTCCATGAATGGCGACAATTCGGCGCCAAAAGCCACCCGCCGCAAGTCGGAATAGATATTCAGTGTGATGCTGCGCAACCGCACATCTTCGCGCTGGCGGGGCGGGTCCAAAGGGTCGGTGAAAAAGTTAAAAGCCATATTTTTTGTCCGGTCTGCGTCAGGTTGCAGAATGTTTAATCGGCCGTGGCGGGTTCGCCGACCGTCTCGTCTTTCTCGTGGATCGGTGTGGCGACATGACCGTCAGGGGCAGCCTCCGTCTTTCGCTCGAAGAGCCGCAGCTTCTCCAATATCTGCACCAGTTCAACCTGCCATTCATGCGTGCCGCGATCGATTTTCAGCCAGATGGCGCTCTTGCTGACTCGCACCGACCCGCCCAGATAGCGTTGCAAGTGATATCGATCCAGCCCGTCCAGTTCGGCGATACGGATGCGAATCTGTCCCGCCTCGGTGACGACGGCATTGACGGCCGCCATCTGGGCCAGCGCCTTGACGCGAATCTGGTAGAGCAGATTATGCAACGGATCGGGGATGGGGCCAAAGCGGTCGGCCAATTCAGAAGCCATCTCGTCGATCTCGGCCAATGTGTCCAGCGTGGCCATGCGCCGGTAGAGCCGTAACCGTAGCTGCGTATCCGGCACGTAGTCTGTGGGGATGTATGTGGCCAGCGGCAAGTCGATAAGCACGTTGTCGGGTGTTTCAGCGGGCACAACTTCGCCACGCAGCACGGCTTTGCGTCGCTTGACGGCCTTGGTCAGCAGTCGCGTGTACATATCGAACCCGACGGTGGCGATGTGACCGCTCTGTTCGCCTCCGAGGAAGTCGCCCGCGCCGCGAATCTCCATGTCCCGGACGGCGATCGAGTAGCCGGAGCCGAGCTGGGTGTGTTCGGCAATGGTCTCCAGTCGGGCTTGAGCATCGGCCGTCAGCGTTCGCCAGGGTGCGTGGAAGAAGTAGGCGTAGGCCCGGCGCGTGCCCCGGCCCACGCGGCCGCGCAACTGGTAAAGCTGCGATAGTCCGAACTGTTCGGCCCGGTCGACGATCAGTGTGTTGGCGTTGGGGAAGTCCAGCCCGCTCTCGATGATGGTCGTGCTCAGAAGAATGTCGATCTTTCCTTCGGCGAAGTCAACCATGATCTTTTCCAGTTGTCGCTCGCTCATCTGGCCGTGGGCGACGACGATGCGCGCTTCGGGCACCAGGTTTTCCATTCGCTTGCGCACGATGTGGATGCTCTGGACGCGGTTATGGACCAGGAAAATCTGCCCGCCACGATCCAGCTCGCGCAGGACGGCCGTGCGCAAGCGAGATTCATCCGCCTCACCCACGTAGGTTTCTACCGGCAATCGTTCGGCCGGGGCGGTGTCGATGATGCTGATGTCGCGGACGCCGGTGAGAGCCATGTGCAGCGTGCGGGGGATGGGGGTGGCCGTCAGCGTCAATACGTCCACCTCGGTGCGCCATTGCTTCAGCTTCTCCTTGTCGGCCACGCCGAAGCGCTGTTCCTCGTCGATAATGACCAGCCCCAAATCCTTGAAGGAAACGTCATCCGACAGCAGGCGGTGGGTACCAATGATGATGTCGATCTGCCCCTCGCGCAGTTTACCGGTGATTTGGCGTTGCCGGGCGGGGGTGCGGAACCGTGACAGCATCTCGACCGTGACCGGGAAGGAGGCCAGTCGTTCCCTGAAGGTGTTATAGTGCTGTTGGGCCAGGATCGTCGTGGGCACCAGCATGGCCACCTGCTTGCCGTCCATGACTGCCTTGAACGCGGCGCGGAGGGCGACCTCCGTCTTGCCGTAACCGACATCGCCGCATATGAGTCGATCCATGGGGTTGGATCGCTCCATGTCGTCCTTGACCTCGCTGATGACGCGCAGTTGGTCTTCCGTCTCGTGATAGGGAAAGGCGGCTTCCAGTTCGGCCTGCCAGTCGCTATCACCGGGGAAGGCGTGGCCGGAGATGGTTTCGCGGGTGGCGTAAAGGTCAAGCAATTCCTGGGCCAGTTCATCGGCCGCGCGTTGGGCGGCCACCTTGGCTTGCGTCCAGGTTCGCTCACCCAGTCGGTTCAGCGTCGGGTCGGCGTCGTCGGGGCCGACCCATTTGCCGAGGCGGTCGGCGTGGTGGACAGGGACATAGAGCGTGTCGCCGTTGGCATACTCCACCAACAAGTACTCGCGCTCCATCCCCCCCAGATTGCGCACGACCAGACCCTGGAATCTGCCGATGCCGTAATCCAGATGAACGATGTAGTCGCCTTGCTTGATATCGGCGAAGAACGTCTCCGGTGCGGTTGGGCGGGGTTTGCGCTGTCGTCTGGGCGCGGGGCGGCTCCAGCCAAATATCTCGGCGTCGGTCAACAGATGGAGCAAGACGCGATGGTCTTCCTGACGCACCAGAATGAATCCCTCGGCCAGGCTGCCCTGCACGAAGGTGATGCTGCCGTCGGGCGGCACATCCGGCAGGGCCTCCAGTGGGGCGACACCCGTCCGGCCGGTGCCGGCATCGACGGCCGTCACCACCGGATCGACCGCATCAGAGCCGGTCTGATTCGCCGGATCGGCCTTGGTCAAAGGCTCCAGCGTGCGGATGAGCGTGCCGCCATCTTCGCCCCAAAGCTCGGCCAATCGGGTTGCCTGCCGGCTGAAGACGACCACCCGCTCGCCCTCGCGACGAGCCTGTTTCAACTGGTTGAGGAACGGTCGCACCTGCCCGCCATAGCGTGGGCCGGGATCGAAAGCCTCGCCCAGTTCGATGTAGGTTGGCTCCTCGGCCTCATCCGGCGCTTCAGGGCTTCCTTCGCCCAGCACGAGCGGTTGCCACCAGGCCAGTTCGGAATCGACGACATCCCAGGTGTAGAGGGGGTTTTGATAGCCGGGAGGCAGATCGGTTTGTTCTTCGGCGATTTGGACGGCGTGGGCGATCAATTCCCCGGCCACGGTTTTCAACTCGTCCCAATCATCGACGATCACCAATGATTCCGGCGGCAAGTAGTCCAGCAAGGTCACCGGCCGGTGATAAACAAGCGGCAAGTAATACTCCAGGTTGGGGAAGGGAACGCCGTCACGGAGGCTCTGCAGATCGTCGCGCCAGGATGGCAAGCTGTTCTCGCCGGGTAGCGGTTCGTCGGCCCACACTTCGGAAAAAGCTCGCGCGGCCTCGGGCAACAGTTCCCGCGCGGGGGCGATGATGACACTGTTGGGCGTGCCCCAGCCATCAGCCGGTGACATGGAGCGCTGTGTCGCCGGGTCGAAGTAGCGCATGGTATCGACTTCGTCGCCGAACAGCTCGATTCGCACCGGCATGGCGGCAGCCAAACTGCCGGCGGCGGCCGCGGGGAAGATGTCGATGATGCCGCCGCGACGACTGAACTGTCCGGCTGATTCAACAACGCTGACAGGCTCGTAGCCGATCTCCTGCCAGTTACCCAGACCCTTCTCCCAATCCAGCGATTGCCCGATGCGTAGCACACGCGTCGCGGTGACGAAACGACGCCGCGGCAGTGTTTTCTGCAGAAAAGCGCGGGCTGAACTGACGATCAGCGGTGGCGTCGCAGCGGCCGGGATCTGCGGGTGCTGGCCCGCGATGAGCGCCGTCAGCACGTTCAATCGTCCCTGGCGTGCCCGGTCGCTCCACGGCCCACGATCGTAGGGCAACGGAGTGGGTTCCGGCAGCCGCAGCAACCCATTGATCTCCGGCAGCCATGTTTCCAGGGCCTGATGCCACAAAGTGGCCGTATCGACGCGCGCGGAGAGCAGCAAAATCGGAGCGCGACGCGGCGACGCCACCCGCCGGTACAGTTGGGCGACGACCGGCGGTCGCGTGCCCTTGTCCAGCTCGAGCGGCAAGAGTCCGTGAGCGCCACCACCTTCGGCCAGAACTTGCGTCAGTTGCCGGAAGGCGGGGATGCTGTCGAAGAGGTCAAGGAGACCGGATATGTTCATGAGTCCGATTCGCCTGCCCCGGCGGCCGGTCTGTCCTGGCGCGGATTCGCCCGCGTCATCGCCAGATCGATCCCGTCGCGGATGAAGCTTTCAATCGCATCTCCGGCCGCCGACAACATCTCGTCCACGATTGGCAGCTCGTCGCGGCCGAAATCCTGCAGGACGAACGCCGCCGGGTCCATACGCCCGGGCGGTCGCCCGATGCCCAGCCTCAGCCGTGGGAAGTCGTTGCCCAGATGCTGGATGAGCGAGCGCATGCCATTATGGCCGCCCGCCCCGCCTTTCTCGCGCAATCGTATGGCCGCGAAGGGGATATCCAGCTCATCATAGACCACTAGAAGATTGCCTAACGGCACGCGATAATAATTGAGCAGAGGGCCGATAGCATTGCCGCTGAGGTTCATGAATGTTTGCGGCTTGGCGATGATGACCGGCCGTCCGGCAATGCGGCCGTTGCCGACGATGGCCTTGTTCTGCACGCGCTTAAGCTCGATGCCGTGGCGCGCGGCCAGCCGGTCGACGGCCATGAAGCCGACGTTGTGACGGTTATAGAGATGCGTGCGACCGGGATTGCCCAGCCCCGCGATCAAATAACGCTCGCTATCGGCCGTCCTGTCGCCGTCTTCCATCATGGTTGCCTACGATCCCCTGTCGTCAGGTCCAGCTCGAACGAATTCCATAGCTCCGATGGCTGGGTTGAATCGAGCTGAAAATTCAATACATCGGGCGTGGTTGCCGCCAGTCGCATCCGCGTGAAGAGCGGCATGCTCGGCAATTCCTGGGCGAAAATGCGCATGGCCTCCTGGTGGGCTTCCGCATAGCCGGGTTGGCCCGGCAACAGGGACAGCGCCTCGCGGCAGGCCGCGTCGTAGGCTTCGTTGGCCCAGCCGGAGACGTTAACCCCTTGCCAACCAAAGAACCCGTCACTGAGAGGGCCAGGGATGTGGTTGCTGAGATAGAGGCCGCAATCAGGCTCGATTCGGTTTAGCCAGGCGAATTGAGCCAGATCGAATCGCCGGCCGAAGACCGCGCCGCTCGGCCCCGGGGCAAACCAGATGCCGGCCTCATAGGTGACGGGATCGGCTTGAATGCCGCAATCCAGCAGATCCTTGCTCACCATCTCGATGATTTGGCTGCGCAAAAGGCTCTCGCTGTTTGTGCCCAGGGTGATCGAGATCGGCCGGTTCGAGCTGATATGATTGCGAATGCCGTCGCCATCGGTGTCGATGTGGCCCAGTTCGTCGAGCAGCGCGTTGGCCGCATCCGGATCATAAGGCCACTGGGGTAAATCCTGCGGGTGCAGGGTGTGATCATTGGGCACAAATGTATCCATGACCGGCGCGCGGCCGTATAGAAGCTCATCGGACAGGCCCTGGCGGTTTGTGCATTGGATGACGGCCTGGCGCATGCGCGCATCGTCAAACCAAACCGTATGACGCGCCTCGTAGGAGGCTGCCGGATCGACTCCGAATATGATTTGCTCCATCACCCCGGCGGCAGCGACATGTTCAACCCATTCACCCGCGGCCGCGGCTTGGTCGATGGCCGGGATGGCATCGAAAGAGAAGACGTCGCTGGTGATGATGTGGCAGCCTTCGGAGCCTCTCGGCAGCGAGGCGTTGTCCGGCGACAGGAAGCGGAACGTTAACGATGTCAGGTGGGGCAAGCCTTCGGCCGCCCGATAGTAATGCGGGTTGGGTACGAGGCGAATGGATTCGCCCTCCGTCCAGCTATCGATGATGAACGCGCCATAGCTCAACGGTTGGCGAGCCGATTCCTCGGCCGACCTCAATGCCGTCGTTTCCACATTGGCCAATTGGTGACTCGGCAGCGGCGTCCATACGTGGATCATGTAGGCGGAGTTGATATAGCCGGGCAGGCCTGTCCAGCGCACGGTGTGCTCGTCGACGGCCTCATACTCTGCGGTGTAGCGCACTTGCTCATCGACCCGGACTGCGGATCGATCTCCGGCCAGCCGAAAGCTGAAGACGGAATCCTCGGCCGTGACGGGCGTGCCGTCGGACCAGACCATCGGCTTGAAGGTGAAATCGACGGTCAATTGCCTCATCCGGATGGGCTCGCCCTGATAGGCCACGCGCTCCCCGTCGGCATCGATCACCTCGATGCCCGGCCCCAACAGGGCGATTTGCTCGTCCGCGGTGACGACCGGCGTCCCCTCACGGACGTTGACCGCCTCCAGCGTGGCGTCGCCTTCGGCCAGACCCGGCATTTTCTCCAGGCTCAACGGTTGATATTCGTAGCCGAGCGACGTGTAGGGCGATTCGTAGATGGCGTGACGAATGGCGACGGCCGCGGGCGAGTTGTCGCCGTACAGGTATAGGCTCGACAGCTCGCCGCTCATGCAGACGACGAGGTCCTTGGGCGGTACGGGGGTCGGCGTAATCGTGGGTGCCGGCTCCGGCGTGGCCGTCGGTGAAGGAGTTGCCTCGGCGTCACCGACCTCTTGCGGCGTGGCCGCGTCTAATTCCGGGGTCTTTTCAGGCGCTAACCCGGGCGTGTCGGTTAAGTCGTTTGGCACCGGGGCGGCTGTTCGGCCGCAGGCCGCCGACAATCCGGCAACAAAAATTAGCAATAACAACAATCTCTTCACGAATCGTTGTCCTCTTTGAAATAGTATTTAATGAATGGCGAAATGTCGCACAAGCTATGCAATAGGCTAGTCTAGCATAAACGGGGTGCGGATGCGACCGTATCCATGCCGCGGAAAATGAACTTTCATAATCGCTCATTACGGAGCGCATCGGAATGAGAATGGGTTATAATCCATGGAACCTGCGGTAAGTTTTCCAACAGTCTGCGTGTCAACCTGAATAACGTTATCCTGATCCTGTGACTGTTGTCCGGAATGATTAAATGATGAGACCAAGCTTTCGCCTTTTTGCTGTTCTGTTGATGATAGTGTCCGCCATGCTGGCGGCATGTGGTTCGTCGGTGCCTGCCAATGAACCGGCGGCCGCGGGTGATTCGATCCCGTTTATCGGCAATCTTCCCACCTCGGAGGTGATGGTCCCGACGACGGTCGCGACCGGAACCGGTGCGACGGAAACGGATGCCCACGGTGTTCCGGTCGGCTTCACCCCGGAAGGGCGGCCGTTTCGCGGCAATCTGGACGCCCCCGTCCTCATGGAGACTTTCTCGGATTTTCAGTGCCCTTATTGCGCCCGTTTCACCAATGAAACCATGCCCGGATTGATTGAAAACCAAATCGCAAACGGCGAAGTCGTCATGGTCTATTTCGATTTCCCCATCAACGCGATCCATCCCCAGGCGGCGGCGGCGGCCAATGCCGCTCGTTGCGCAGGTGAAAGCGGCGCGGCCGCCTATTGGGCCATGCATGACCGGTTGTATGAGAACCCGGGAGAATGGTCGAATCGCGGCGCGAATGAGGTCTTTATCCGTTACGCCGAGGAACTGAGCATCACCGGCGACGATTTCGCCGCTTGCCTGCAAGAAGGACGTCACGCAGAAGCAGTCGAAGCCGACCTGGCGCTGGGGCGCAGCCGGGGAGTCAGCAGCACGCCGAGCTTTTTCCTGAACGACCAGCCGGTCATTGGCGCCTATCCGCTGGAGTATTTTAATCAGGTTATTGCCGCGGTCTCCGCGGGCAAAGTTGTGGCGGCGGAGCAGAATGCGGAACCGCAGGGTCCGGCGGTGAAACCGACCCCGGCGACCATCGTCATGGATGATGTTGTGGCCGAGATGGGCGATCCCAATGCGGCCGTCACCATGATCGAATACACGGATTATCAATGCCCTTATTGCGCCCGTCACGCCATTGATACGTTCCCCAGGATCGTTACCGAACTGATTGATTCCGGCCGCGTACACTATGTGGTCAAGGATTTCCCGCTGGACACCATCCATCCCGAGGCCAGAGCGGCGGCCGTTGCCGCTCGTTGTGCGGCCGAGCAAGACGCCTATTGGGAGATGCACGAAGCGCTCTTCAGTCGTCAGGCGGAATGGGGCGGACTGGGTTCAGCGGCCCACGGCGTGTTCGCGAGCATGGCGGCCGAGTTATCGCTGGATGCGAACAAATTTACCGCCTGTCTCGATAGCGGCCGCCATGATGCCGTCATCCAGGCCAATCAGGACGAGGGCATCTCTCTGGGCGTAACAGGCACTCCGGCCTTCTTTATCAATGGTTTCCCGATCAGCGGCGCCCAGCCCTTTGAACTGTTCGAGTACGCCGTCGGCCTTGCCGAGGAAGGTACGTTGGCCGACGCCTATGTAGCCAATCCACAGGATACCCAGGCGCGACCCACCCGCGCTCCCTCGGAGCCGGTGGAGCTAGACACCACGGGCTTCCCCAGCGTAGGCGCCGCCGATGCCCCGGTCGTGATGATTGAGTTCACCGATTACCAATGCCCCTTCTGTCGTCGACACTTCATTGAGACCTTCCCTCAGATTCAGAAGGACTATATCGACACCGGCAAGGTGCGCTATGTGTTTATGGAGTTTCCGCTGACCAGCATCCATCCACAGGCGCAACTGGCCTCCGAGGCAGCTCTCTGCGCCAACGATCAGGGCGCTTATATGGCGATGCACGACATGTTGTTTGGCCGACAGGAAGAGTGGGCCGGCCGCGATGATGCCGGGGAGATGTTCGTGAGCTATGCCGGGGAATTGGGGCTTGACGCGGACAAGTTCACTGTTTGCCTTGACAGCGGGCAGCATGAAACGAGGGTGCTGAGCGGCCTGGAGACAGGTTCGCGGCTCGGAGTAGACGGGACGCCGGCGTTCTTTTTGAACGGCCACTTCGTATCCGGGGCGCAACCTTACGCAGTTTTTCAAGAGGCTATCGAGAGCCTGCTGGCGGGGGAAGGCTGATTTTCGGTTCCAAAGAGCGATCACAGGTGATTTGGGCATATGAACCGGATTGGTTATAGTATGGTTGCAGCAGCGACGGCTGTGGAGCCTGGCTGTCGCTCGACGGCAGGTTGATAGCCTGCCTGGGTGAACTGCATATGCTTCTTCTCTAGTATGCTCAATAGGAGAAACAGGATGAGCCGAGACGGAAAGAAGTTGGTCGGATTTATTATCGGACGCGAACACGAGATGCCCGACACGGTGATGAACCTCCTGAATGAACGCTATGACGGCGTCCAGGCGGAAATGGTGAAGTTGGGGGGAACGTTTCTCGACGAGCCGGTGCCCTACGACGTGATCATCGATCGTATGTCACATGAGATCCCTTATTTCAGAACTTATGTCAAGTATGCTGCCCTGCAGGGATGCTACATCATCAACGACCCGTTTGTCTGGTCCATCGATACCAAATTCATGGCCACGACAATCATGAAAAGTCTGGATGTCCTCACCCCACGAACGGTCGTCCTGCCCAATAAGGATGTCGATACCGAAACCGTCCCCGACAGCTATCGCAATCTGAAATACCCAATGGATTGGCAGGCGATCGTCGACTACATCGGCGGCCCGGCGATCTTCAAGGATATCCGCAGCGGCGGCCGTCGCTTTGCCCATCGTGTTAGAACCGTGGAAGAGCTAATTCAGCGCTATGACGAGAGCGGCACGCGCACGATGATCCTGCAGCAAGTGATCGAATCCAGCCATCAGTACCACTGCATTGTGATTGGCGGCGAAAAGACGCTGCTGATGCCCTACTCGCTGGAGACCGGGCATTATTTCGTGGAGGCTACTCCGCTGGACGATAAAATGGCGAAGCGTATGACAGACATCGCCATACAGATCGCCAGTGTGTACGGCTATGAGATCAATATGACGGAGTTCGTGCTCAAGGGAGAGGAGCTTTACCTTATTAATGCCACCAATCCGTCACCCATCATCGGCCGTGAATTGATGACGGAAGACCAGTTTAACTGGATCTGTGCCGAAATTGCCGATCTGGCTGCGCGTCGCGCCAAAACGCCCGTTCCCATGCGGTTGCCGGTCGCTCAGCCGAAAGCCTGACTCACATTCCCAACCTGATTATGGCGTGAATTCCACGCCTTTTTCCGTGCGTTCTGTCAATGGCGCGTTATAATCGGCAGGCTGATTGTTGAGGTATCAACAGATAAACCGTCTCTAGTTGATCGTGGGTGAGTGCAAGGTATGGCAATTGCGACCGATAACGATGACCTCTCCCGACCGATAAGGTTGATTGCTTCAAATCCCCCAACTATTATTCGAAATTGATATCCTTGCCGCATTGCGGCGATTTGATCCCGCACAAGATGGCTGTTGCCGCCCTGACTGCCTGTGGAGCAATGCGGCCTATGATACGGAGAATGACAGGAGTAAGATGAAAGACCTGGTTAATCGAATGCCGAGTAAACTCCAGAGATTGCCTGAGTTGGCCTACAACGTCTGGTGGAGTTGGAACGCCGAGGCGCGCGATATCTTTCGCCGGCTTGATTACCCGCTGTGGCGACGCACGCAGCATAACCCGGTGCGGGTATTGCGGCTGGTGAGCGAGCAGACGCTGCTGGCGCGCGCCCAGGACGCCTCTTTCTTGCGTCGCTACAACAAGGTGATGATGGATTATGACCGGGCGATGGAGAATGGTCATAGCTGGTTCCACGTCACCTATCCCCAGCTGACGCAAAAGACCATCGCCTATTTTTCCTTTGAGTTTGGACTGCACAGCTCGCTGCCGATCTATTCCGGTGGTCTGGGCATCCTGGCCGGTGATCATGCCAAGGAGGCCAGCGACCTGGGGTTGCCGTTTGTGGGTGTCGGCTTTCTCTATCCGCAAGGCTATTTCCGCCAGCACGTGCCCTCTCACGGCTGGCAGGAAGCGGTCTACGAGCCTATTGACTACACCAACGTCCCCATCTTGCCGGTTAGGCGGGATGACGGCCAGGAGATGCGGATTAGCGTTCCGATGGATTCGCGCGTGGTGCATGCGCGGATCTGGCGCGTCCAGGTCGGCCGTGTGCCGCTCTTCCTGATGGATACCGATGTGCCGGAAAACGCTCCGTGGGATCGCGAACTGTCAGCCCGGCTTTATTCGGGCGACAACGAGATGCGCATCCGGCAGGAGATCATGCTCGGCGTCGGCGGCGTTCGCTTGCTCGATCTGCTGGGTTACGATCCGGCCGTCCTGCACATGAATGAAGGCCATTCCGCCTTTCTGCTTCTCGAAACTATTCGCCGGGGCGTCGCTGAAGGACTTTCCTTTGCTGAGGCGGCCGAGCGGACCAAAGCTCAGACTATCTTCACCACCCACACACCCGTGCCGGCCGGCCATGATGTCTTTCCTTTCCATCTAATGGATAAATATTTCTACGGTTTCTGGGAACGACTCGGCATCACGCGCGAGGAGTTCCTGGCTCTGGGTTGGCACGCAGAACCTTGGGGTGAGGCGTTCAACATGACCGTGCTGGCGCTTCGTTTGGCCGGCCAGTTCAACGGCGTCAGCAAGCTCCACGGCAAGGTATCACGCCAGATGTGGCAGCATATCTGGCCGGGCCGCACGGAAGATGAAGTGCCCATTACCTCGGTCACAAATGGTGTTCATGTTCCTGGCTGGACGGCCGGGGAGATGCGCTACATCTTCAACAAATACCTCGGCGCTGATTGGGAGGAACACCACGACGATCCGGTGCTGTGGGAGCGGCTGGCTGATGTGCCTGACGAGGAGCTATGGCGCGTTCATGTGACCCTGAAAGCCAAGCTCATGAGCTATCTCCGCTCGCGCGCTCGCCGTGCATGGGTGGATGGCATGTGCGATCCGACAGAGGTGCTCGTGGGCGGCACACTGCTCGATCCGGACGCATTGACAATCGGTTTCGCCCGTCGCTTCGCAACCTACAAGCGGGCTTCCCTGTTGTTTACCGACATGGATCGGCTGCAAAATATTCTGCTGAATATGCATCGCCCCGTCCAGGTGATCTTCGCCGGCAAGGCGCATCCGGCCGACGAGCCGGGCAAGCAGCTGATCCAGCAAGTGTACATGATGGCCAAGGCCAATCAGTTCGGCGGCCGCGTCGCGTTTGTTGAGGATTACGACATGCATTCGGCCCGCTATTTCAAGCAAGGGGTCGATGTGTGGCTGAACACGCCTCGTCGCCCTCGAGAAGCCAGCGGCACCAGCGGCATGAAAGCGTCGCTCAACGGCATTCCAAATCTCAGCATCCTCGATGGCTGGTGGGTGGAGGGCTATAACGGCGCCAACGGCTGGTGCATCGAAGACCGCGAGTATGCCGGCACCGAGGAGCAGGATTACAACGACGCACAGGCGCTCTATCGCATTCTGGAGGAGGAGGTCGTGCCTCTCTACTACACGCAGGATCGCGACGGTGTGCCGCGCGGCTGGGTCGAGATCATGCGAGAGGCAATTCGCTCCAACGCCTGGCGATTCAGCACGCGCCGGATGGTGAAGGAATATACAACTGAGCTATACTTGAAAGCGATGCTGGGCGAGCCGGTCGCCGAACCGGCCTGAGGCGCACCAGCCGCATTGCTCGCCAATTTAGCCGTTGGATGAACCGCCCGGCTGGATGCCAATGCTTCCAGCCGGGTTTTTGTCACCGGTCGAGGTGCCCGCCGGGGCGGCCTGCGACCGGGAATATACCGAGGCTTCGCCATGAAAGTTTGGGTACGTCGTTTGTCGCTCGTGCTGTTTGCACTGTTTTGGCTGGCGCTTATCCTGACGCCGACACTGGCTTTTGTCCTGGCGCGTAACGGCCAGGTGCAGATCGGCCGAACGGAGGGCCGCCACTGGCGCTTGTTTTTGCTGCAGGAGGCAAATGCCGAAGGACTGGGTCTCGAACGCGGCGGGCCGGTCTCCCCACCCGTCGATGCGCCCGATGGCGTCGGTTGCCTGAAGACTTCGGTCGTGTACTGGATGTGGTCCGGTCCCAACGGCGGCTCCGGCGACAGGTTGGGGACGTCCTATTGCCAATGTACCGATTCTGACGGCAATCTGGCCGACGTGGTTCCACCCGCTTGCATGATTATCAAGTGATGGCTCTCGGGACGGCGGCAATCAATTGCGGATCGCCTTCGGCCCTCTTATACTACGCAAGGCGACAATTTTATAGCAGGAGGAACGGTTATGAAGGACGGTTCGCACCGATTTTCTTATAGCAAGACGCTCATCGTCGGTTTCGGTTTCCTGGGTATCAGCATCATCTGGCCCATTTTCAATCAATTCATCCCAATTTTTCTGCAGGCCGGCAACCCTCAATTCGAGGCGCAACTGTTGGCCGAAGGCCGGAACATCCCCGATGTAGTCGGCTTTGGTCTGGCTCCTTCGCTGGCGTTATTCATCATGACCTGGGACAACCTGGTCAATATATTTATTCAGCCCTGGGTCGGCGCGCGCAGCGACCGGACGTGGAATCGCTTCGGCCGCCGCAAGCCCTGGATCATGCTCGGCTTGCCCATCGCCGTCGTCGGCTTTGTCCTGCTGCCCTTCGCGCAGACGGCGTTGGCTTTGGCCGCCTTCATTCTGATTACCAACTTCGGCATGGCCCTTTTTCGCTCGCCGACGGTGGCCTGGCTGGGCGACCTCTTCCCGGCTGAGGATCGCAGCAAGGCCAACGGCATCATCAACCTGATGGGCGGCGTTGGCGGCCTGTTGGCGTTCCTGGGCGGCGGCTACCTGTTTAACAATTATGGTCGTGAGGCGCCGTTTATCGCCGGCGCCATCCTCATGATCGTCGCTTTGGGGATCGCGCTCTGGCGGGTGCGGGAGCCGGAAATACTCCGCGACGATGCGATTGAGAAGCAACAGCCGTTGATGGACAGCCTGCGTCAGGCGTTTGGCAAAGAGCATCGTGGCGGCCTGTTTTATATTCTGCTGGGCATCCTGTTGTGGTTCATCGGCTTCAACGCCCTGGAGGCCGGCCTGTCGTCATTCGCCGTTTTCACGCTGGGGATCGCGCCCGGTTCGGCGGCCATCTACTCCGCGTCCATCACCCTGTCCCTGATCATCTTCGCCTTGCCGGCGGGGTTGCTGGGTACCAAGTTCGGTCGTCGCGGCGTCATCCTGGTCGGGCTGACCGGTCTGGTGATCATCCTGGGAGTGGCCTACTTCGTGGTGCAGAATGCGATCACGTTTATCGTCGTCCTGGCCTTGGGCGGAATATTCTGGGCGATGGTCAACGTCAACAGCCTGCCGATGGTTTATGATTTTGGCGACGAGCGCCAGATCGGCGCATTCACCGGGCTGTATTATTTCTCTTCGCAGTTAGCGGCTGTGCTCGGGCCGACGCTTGGCGGCGTGGTCGTCGAGTCCATGGGTTCCCAATATCGCTGGTTGTTCCCTTTCAGCGCCTTTTTCATGGCCCTGGCCTGGCTGGCGATCACGCGAATTCGCAAGAGCGATGTCAAGTCGGCGACTGCATAGTTGAATGAGACATGGACGGATCGATGGCGCTTAGGAGGCGTAGACCAGCGTCAGAACAAAGCTGCCCATCATTCGCCAGCGGCCGCTCAAATCGGGCATCGGCCGCGTGATGCGGTCTTCGTTCCATACCACCCGCATGGGCAGCCATTCGGGATCGACGGCCATCGTTGGGTGGGGCAGGCATGATACCAGACGGGTGTCTTCCGCCAGGCCGCGGCGGATAGCCTTTAGGGCCGCCTCCTTGCCGCTCCAGATGGCATTGATGAGCACGTCAGACTGATCCTCAGCCGCAGCGACCAGAAATTGTTGTTCCAGAGGGGTGAAATACTCTTCGGCAAAGGCGGACGATCGTCGCTCGATCCGCTCAATATCCGCGCCCAGCGGTCGGTCGGGCCCCTCGATGACGGCGCAAAACGCTCGCTCGTGCGAATGGCTGATGGACAGAGTTACCGCGGGTGAGCTGTCGCCGAGGGTGGGGATGATCACCATCGGCCAGCCGTCGGCATGGGGCAGGATGGCGATCTGATCGGGCGCTAATCTGCGGCCGCTCCGGTCGAAGATTAGCTCGACGAGGAGGTGCTTGGCTGCCCGACGGCCGAGCGCCCAGTCGCGACGGCGCTTGTCCGTTTTTAGCGCTCTCCATAACTTTACCTCGTAGACGCTTAGCCATGCCGGAGGCGAGCCAAGTCCCGGTTGAGGAGGCATGTCGTCATGCTGGACCAACCAATTCAGGGGGCCGCCAACCGTATCTAAAACACCGGATAATGGGTCGAGCATTGCCTCCATTATAACCGGTTGGTAGCGGAAAGCAGGCCACCCGCCGGAGGGTGAACCGGCGGGTGGCCTTGAGGAGGGTAGAGATGGCTTGGCAGCGATGCGGATCGTCGCTTGTTAAGCCTTCATCATCTGGAGATCTTCGCTAAATGATACGTTACCCGGCAGAGTGACCGTCCGATAGCCCTTCAAATCGACATAGACCGCGCCGCTCTCGTCGACGACCTGCGCGTGATAGGCTTTTCCACCGTTCAGCGCGGTCACCAGCGCGTAGAGTCGCTGCCCGCTGGCCTCGACTGGCTGCCGATAGGCCGTCACCGATTCCAGTCCGAGAGGCAGCGCCATCGTGTTGTTGGTCTTGATGTCCCACACGCCCGCGGTCTGGAAACACAGCTCGACCAGACGCGGGGCCATGATCGATGCAGCGTCTTTCGGATTGGAATTCGGCGGCAGGTCGGCCGTCATCAGGCCGATGGCGGTGTCGCCAGTGATGCCGGCGCGTTCCAAAACCTGGTAGGCCGGACCGTGGAAGTAGATGTCGTAGATAGACTTGGCGGTGATGGGCATTGCCTCGGCCGACGGTGGGGTGAAGTCGATGACCGGACGATCGATCTCGTTCGATAACCTCACCCGGGCGGTAAAGTGGAGCTTCTCCTGTGGTGGCAATCCCTGCTTGCCAAGGTCGCGCACTGAGTTCAGAGTGATGCGCGCAACCCGGTCGCCATTGGCCAGCGGGGTGACGATGCCGTTCAGATGCAAGGTCTGGTTCTCCATCCGGTAGAATTTGAACGGAGCGTGAAATTGCTCTTCTAAGACGGTCGCCATCTTGTAGCCGGGGGCCAGTACCATCGCCAGCTCGCCGAAGGCTTCGGTGCCCATGACGCCCGGCAGCAGCGGTGTGCCGTCCATGGCGTGGTCGTATAGGAAGGGTTGCACGTTGGGATCGAGTGTCGTCTCGACCTGAAGGCCGCCATAGAGTTTGGCGGCGGTGATGCGGCCGACCATCAGGAAAGATGGCGTTTGGGCCGCCAGCCACTCATTGGCTTTGGCGATGTCGAGGCCGCCGGTCTCATCCCACTCTTCAACCATCATGCCCAGCCGGCCGCCGACGACGATCTCGCCCCGGTATGAGCCGGCCACGAGTTCGCGGCGCACGGTGGGGATGCCTGCCGACGGAGGGAGCATGTCGATGCCGGCCATCTCCATGATCTTCGGGATGGAGCCGCGCGTCGCCATGCCGATCTCGCCCCAGGCGGTCCAGTCGATGACGATGCCCTTGGTGTCCGGTCGCCGACGGCGCAGACTGCTGGTCAGCTTGGACAACAGGTCGTTGGCCGCGCTGTAGTCGGTCTGCCCGTTGTTGCCGAAGCGTCCGGCCACGGAGCTAAACGCCACTGTCGCGCCGATGGGCATCTCTTTCGCCGCCTGCAGGAGGCTGAAGAAGCCGTCGGCCTTGATGTCATAGACCAGGCTGAACTGATTGTAATCCTTGTCGGCCAGCGAACGGCTGATCTCGATGCCGCCGGCGTGGATCAGAACGTCGATCCGGCCGTGTCGGTCGCGAATCTCGTCAATAACGGCGGCCAGCGCCGGGCCGTCGAGCAGATTCACACTGCGATAGTAGGCCGTGCCGCCCGCCGCTTCAACCGATTCGACGGCACGCAGGGCCGCTTCGTTTCGCTCGACGGTCATGATCTGCTTGTCGATCTGGACCGGAGTCACTTTTTCGCCGGCAGCCTTGGCCGTGGCGATCAGATGTTGCTTGAGCGTGTCCTTGCCCTGTCGGAACAGAGCGATCTGTTGGTCGTCGCGGGCCGGTTCGGGCACGAGGTCGAGCAGATAGAACGAGCCGCCGCCACCCGCAGTGGCCAGGTCGCCAATGATGGCGCTGGTGATGCCGCCGGCCGCGCCGGTGACGAGATAGACGCTGTCGGAGCCGAGCGTCAGACCGGGTTGCCCGTCGGCCGCCGGTTCTTCCACGAGGGTGACCGTGTAGCGGTTATCCTGATAGTAGCCGACTTCGACGATGCCCGGATCGAGCAGCGTCTCGGCCAACAGGGCTTCGGCCGGGGGCGTGGTCTTGCGTCCTGCCTCAAAGTCAATGACCTTGACCAACGCATCGCCGCGCTCGCGCTTGTAAGCCTTGGTAAAGCCGCTCACCGCGCCACCGAGAGGAGCCGTAGCACCATCTTGGCCGTAGCCGTGGAGGCCGCCGAATCGCGTGGCCGAGATGAGGAATGTACCGCTGTCTTTCACCGCATCATACAGAACGCGCATCGTGGTGTAGAGGTTCTTGACACGGATGCGGTTTTGCTCGCGCCACTCATCGAGCGTCATGTCCTCCAGTTCCGGCTCAGTATCGAGAGCCGGTAGCCAGTAGACGCCCTGAATGGGGCCTTCGGCCAGCCAGGTACGCAGCTGGGTTTCTAGTGCTTCGACCGTTGGCGGTTCGCTGATGACCAGGGGCGTCGCGCCGAGCTTCTCAAGGCGGGTCACCAGGGCCTTACCCACACCGCCCCGATCGAGCATGACAACGATACGGCTGTTCGCGTCCAGGGTAACGCTGGTCGGCTTGCACAAGTCAAACGGCGGCCGCAACGAGGGCACGGGGATTCGGCGAGGCATGACGTCGGCGTCGGCCAGGGTGTAGGATGGAGACTGGGAGACTGGAGACTGGAGATTGGGAGATTGGGGAATTGGTGATTGAACAGGCGTGTTGCCCCCGTTCTCCCCTGCTCCCCTGCTCCCCTGCGCCCCTGCCAGGTCAGGCCGGCTCTGGTGCACGAAGCCGATGACGGCCCCCAGTGTCGGGTAGTCGCGCAGCTTCAGGTCGTCGCGGCGGGGGATGTCGAACGCCTGGCGAATGGCCAGGAAGGTCTCGGCTTGTTTGACGGTGTCGATGCCGAGGTCGGCTTCCATGTCGAGGTCGAGCTCCAGCATCTCTTGCGGGTAGCCGGTCTGTTCGGCGACGATCTGGAGCACTTTTTCGACGATGGGATCGGCTGACAGAGATTGGGAGACGGGAGACTGGAGATTGGGAGATTGGGGAATTGGCGATTGGACAGGCGTGTTGCCCCTGTTCTCCTCTGCTCCCCCGCTCCCCTGCTCCCCCGCCAGGTCAGGCCGGCTCTGACGCACGAAACCGATGACGGCGCCCAGAGTCGGGTAGTCGCGCAGCTTCAGGTCGTCGCGGCGCGGGATATCGAATGCTTGCCGGA